>NZ_JBEZDJ010000003.1:149399-417995 GCF_040648275.1 Micromonospora sp. NPDC049171 | reverse complement strand
AACATCGTCGCGGCCTGGACCCGGACCTTCTCACGCCGGACCCGGGCTGCCGCGTTCATGCCACCACCAGCCGGATACCTCATCACCCCGACCTACCCAAACCATCGACGCAGATCACGCACACACGTCGAGAGACGCCAGCCTTTCAATCTCTGTAGCTCCTCGAAGAAGCGCTTTGTCTCCCGGGCGGCGTCAGCCAGGAAAGCCTGGTCTTGTGCGTACTGCCATAGGTGGGCGGGGACCTGTTCGAAGCCTGCGGTCTCGGGCACCCGCGCAGAATAGCCATGCAGAAGTCCCGATGGAAGGCGTCGGTTAGATGAGCTGCCATGGCGCAGCCGCCGGGTTGTCCCGGACTCTCCGCTTACGATCGAATGACCGGCGCGCGAGTCTCAGCGGTGTGAGAGGCGGGCTCCTGTGACGAGTCGGATGCCGCTACCTTGGGCGGGTGGACGAAGAAGTGGACGACGACTACACGCTCAAGTCAGCGGACGCCGGCCGTATGGGGAAGGCCGCTGAGCACCTGGTCGCTGCTCTCTGCATCCTCGCGACGCGAGGGGCTCTCAATGTGTCCACCTCGCTGGTTGACGACGAAGGCGTTGACCTCGTCTTCCATCGGCGAGGGTCCACGGCGACGCTGGCCGTGCAGGTGAAGGCTCGGATGTCCGACAGCAAGAAAATCCAGTCCGAAGGGTTCGTCGCCTTCGTCCGATCTCAGACCTTCGTGCCCCGAGACGAGCTGGACATGCTGTTCGTCGCGATCGATGTGGTCCATGGACAAGTGATGAAGGCATGGCTGGTACCCAGCAAGGACTATGCCGATACCCTCGGCGAAGCCAATAGCCGAGGGCGGTACCGCTTCAGTGCCTCGATGAAGGACGGTTCCAACGACCGCTGGAAGCCCTACCGCTTGGAAGCGTCAGAACTGCCTCGTGCAGTACTTCGTCGGCTGGAACAGCTAGAAGGCGTATAGATCCGCTGCCGCGGAAGGAGTTGTTGGTCGCGGTAGACCAGCGCCGTCGAGGATGACAACCGCCCGGCCTCGCCAGTCCGGCTCGACCTGTCGACGGCATGTCGTGTGGCTCAGCGCAGGTCGGGGCCGCCCTCCTCGGCGAGTTCGTCGAGCACGCTGAACTTGTCGTCAGCATCGTTGACGACGAACTCATCCCGCTGATCCAGCCCATCGGCCTGCTGTCGCATTGGTTCGGGCCGTTGGCTGCCGAGGCGCTGCGACGTCGCCGAGGAGGCGAACATGCGTTGTTGTGGCTGGCCCAGCGTGTTGCCGGTTGGGGACGGGTCTACGTCATCGAGGCGCTCTGGCTGCTGCGCCACGCCTGCGACGGCGACTACCTCAACGGCTACTTCGCCGGCCGCGTCGCCACTGCAGCTCACTTGCACGAAGCGATCACCGGGACTGACACCGACGATGACCTGGTCGACCACACCGGTCGACTATTGAAGTAAATGGCGGGCTGCGGTGGCATGGGCATGACCCTCGAGCACTATCCGCCGGCGTCTCATGTCCTCGCCGCGCACTTGGCTCGCCTCGGTCGGCAGACACCGACCCTGAACAGGTACGTCGACGCCGCGGTCATCGCGACCATCTGGCGGACAAGACTCCGCAGCGATCCGGATGCACCAATAAACAGCGAGACCACCTCGTCCGGCAGTACCTGGCCGTGCTTGATCGGCAGGACTGGTGTGACGCGGTTGGTGCCGGCCTTGATGCGGACAACGACTTCGTCGCCTGGTTCGCCAGCAACCCTGCGGCACGGCTGCATCTGAGCGTTCACTGAGATGACGGGTGATGATCGATGATCGAGGCTGCCGATCAGCGCCTGATCGACGCTGTGCAGGCTGGGGACGAGGTGGCCGTCGGGCAGGCGCTGACCGACGGCGCGGACCCGAACGTTCCGGTTGGCCGATTCCGAGGATCGGTGCTGGCCGAGGCAGCGAGCAGCGGCCGGCGGGGGATCGTGGGCATGCTGGTGAACGCCGGTGCGCGCATCGGCCCCGCCGATCCCTACACCGCCTCGCCGTTGCGCGCCGCCGTACTCGGGGCGCACACGGAGGTGGTGCTGTTTCTCATCGCCCGTGGGGCGCTCACGGCGGAACCCGCCACCGGGCCGAGCGTGCTGACCCAGGCCCTGTCCCACACCGCATTCCGCCCGACACCAACAGCTCTTGCGACGCTGCGGGTGCTGCTGGAAGCGGGAGCGACCTCCGTCCCGAACGAGGAAGTACCGCTCATCACCGCGGTGACGCGACCCGTCGCACCGGCGGTGCTGCGACTTCTCCTCGCCCACGGAGCGGACGCTAACCAACAGCGTTCCGACGCCACACCAGCGATCGTGGTGGCGGCGCGTCGAGGCGATCACGCCGCAGCCGACGTGCTCCTTGAGGCCGGCGCCGACGTGAACGCCCGCGACCGGCAAGGGCGAACCGCGTTGATGCACGCAGTCGAACGCAACGAACGACGGGTCATCACTACCCTCCTGCTGGCCGGCGCCGCCATCGAGACCGTCAGTGTCGATGACATGACGGCCCTGCAACTTGCGCGTGGCTGGCAACACCAGAACATCCAGTTCATGCTGGGCGAGCGCCACGCCAGCCTGGACGACGTGCCAATTGTTCGTACCGCTCTGCGGGTTGCCGCGTCCGACGTCCGGCTCGCTGGAGACGCGCAGATGCTTCATCTGCTGGCGGACGTCATTGACATTGCCCTAGGCGATCTCGGAGACGACGAGTGGAACACTCGGACGGGCACGGACGCCGAGGTGGCCCGGGCCGTTGCCGTCCGCCTGCGCGACGACGTCGTCCCAGCAGTCCACGCATCATGGCATCAGCTCGACGCCACTGCGGCCGAGCTTGCCGCCGCGCGCTCAGCGTTGGTGGAGCTTGCCTACGGCACCACGCGGATCATGCCAGCCGCCGCCAGCCGACTCGAGATAACGGACATGCTCGAGGAGCTGAATCGACAGCTTGGTCGCTAACGCCAACGCCAGTCAAGTGCGTCGGAGCACGGGGCGCGGGAGGAAGTCGTGCAAGCTGTTGAGAGGTCTGTGCCTCCAACGTTCGATGGCGGAGAGGCGCTGTTGCCGTTCTCTAGCGCTTCTCCCCCGGAGCCGGGCCGTCCGTGAGATCTCACAACCGTCTCACGGACGGCCCGGGAAGGCCCGGTAGAGCCCCACCTGCCTCGGACCGCCGCCTGGCCGATGACCCGCATATCCGGTAGGAGGCGGTATCGTCCGGCAGCCGCCGGCAGCCCTGCTAGTTCACTGGGGGTCAAGGGGTCGTCGGTTCGAATCCGGCCGTCCCGACTGGTATTCACCAGCGGATATAGAAGATCACGTGTGATCTTGCGGTAACGCTGGCGGTAACGGAGATCGCTTAACGTGGGTTGCATCCCTCGATCCCGTTACTGCGGAGGTGCAGCCTCATGGCTGTCTACAACTACCGCCTCGCCAACGACCAGACCCGCTGGTTCTTCATCATCGACCTCCCGCCCGACGCGCACGGGCGGCGCCGCCAGCACAAGCGGCAGGGGTTATTCGACTGGTGCGAATTCTCCACGTCCGGGGCTGATTCGTCGCGTTCGGTGATCAGCTCTCGTCGGCGGGGTCGATGAAGACTGGGACGTACTCCAGGGCGTCGGGGTCGCCGAGGTGGGCGGCGCAGCGCCACCAGTCGGCGGCTTGGGCGTCGAGTCCTTCCCGCTCGGAGATCTCGGCCATTCGGCGGGCGCAGGTGCATGGGTGTGCCCGTACGGACCATCTCCGTTGACGCGGTACGCCGATCGCTGTCGGTCCCGGGTACTACGATCCGGCGATGGCCACCTACACGGGACCCGACGACCTGAGCGGCACCGAGTTCATCGAGACGAACTTCGCGGGCAGCGTGTTCCGCGAGGTGGATCTGAGCGGTACCCGGATCAGGGGTGCCCTGCTCAACGGCGCCGACATCGACGGGGTCATTGACGGGCTTCGGGTCAACGGCGTCGAGGTGGCACCGCTGGTCGAGGCCGAGTTGGACCGGATGTACCCGGAGCGCACGAAGTTGCGTCCGTCCACACCGGACGATGTGCGTGCCGCATGGGAAACCGTGGAGGCGTTCTGGGCGCCGACGATGGCGCGGGCGGAGTCGCTGCCGGAGGAGGATCTGCACCGGTCGGTCGACGGGGAGTGGTCGTTCGTCCAGACACTGCGGCATCTGGTGATGGCGACCGACCTGTGGTTCGGTCAGGCGGTACTGGGCCGGGAACGGCCGTACCACCCGCTCGGGTTGCCGGCGACGTTCATCACGAACGGTGCGGACCTCGGCATCGACATGGGCGCCGATCCGAGCTTCGCCGAGGTGGTGGCGGTCCGGGCCGGCCGCATGACCGAGGTACGGGAGTTCCTCGCCACCGTCACCCAGGAGGACCTGGACCGGGTACGCGAGCCGAACGCCCCGCCCGGCTGGCCGTCGCTCGGCCTTCGCGCCGCCTCGGCGTGCCTGCGGGTCATCTTCAACGAGGAATGGGCGCACCACAGCTTCGCCGTCCGCGACCTTGACGCGATGGGATGACCAGACGCCCCGCGCTCGGAGAACCAGAACCGGACTCTTATTTGTACAGATGGGAGGATCTTCGCTTCATCGTGCCGGACGGGTGGGCCGATCATCGTGCCCGAGGTCATCCCTGTCCGCTGTGGGACGACGCTCGTCGAGGGCGAGCCAGACCCGGTCGGCGGTGAGTGGCAGGTCGGTGAAGCGGATGCCGGTAGCGTCGCGCAGCGCGTTGGCCAGCGCGGGAGCGACCGGGTTGAACGGGCTCTCGCTCATCGATTTCGCCCCGAGCGGTCCGGTGGCGTCGATGGTCCGGGCAAAGTGGACCTCGGTCCGGGGTATGTCGGCAAAGGTCGGAAGGTGATACTGGCGGAACGCGGCCGTGGTCACCACTCCGTAGGCGTCGACACGTACCTCCTCGTGGAGGGTGGCGCCGATGGCCTGGGCGACGCCGCCCTCGACCTGGCCACGACACTGCATCGGGTTCATCACCGTGCCGGCGTCGGCCGCGTGGACGCTGCGCAGAATCCGGATCTCCCCCGTTACGGGATCGACCGCGATGCGGAACCACTGCGCGTTGAACGCGACCGAGCGTGGGCTGCCTGCGCAGTGTCCGTCGGCAGCCACCTGCTGGCCGGTCGCGTGGGTGTGTTCCCACAGGTCCCGCAGGGGCAGGCGGCTGCCGGCGCAGTCGAGGGCGTCGGTGCCGAGCCGGCAGTCGGTGACCGGTACGCCGCTGTGCTCGGATGCGAGGGTGAGCAGCCGCTCGCGGAGCGCCTGGCAGGCGCGCAGGACCGCGGTACCCCCGACGATCGTGCCGGTCGAGCCGAAAGCGCCGGTGTCGTGGCGGACCAGGTTGGTGTCCGACTGGCGGATGCCGACCCGGTCGGGTGTCGTGCCCAGCGTCTCGGCGGCGAGTTGCTGGTGCACGGTGGTGCTGCCGTTGCCGAACTCGGCGGTACCGACCGTCACCTCGTAGCGCCCGTCGGAGAGCAGGGTGACACGTGCGTCCGCGTAGTGTCCCCCGGGTGGTGCGGTGGCGATCATCGACATCGCCATGCCCTGCCCGGTGAGCCAACCCGAGGGGGCGGGGGGGCCGGTGTCCTCCCGTGCCGCGGCGTCGACGATTTCCAGGCACTGGTCCAGCCCGTAGCTGCCCAGGCTCAGGTCGCTGTCGTGACCGGCGGGAGCGACAAGGGGATCACCGGGCCGGACGATGTTGCGGGCGCGCACGGTGACCGGGTCGATGTCGAGACGCCGGGCCACCTCGTCGAGTGCTGACTCGACGGCGAAGCTGACCTGCCCGAGACCATATCCGCGGAACGCCCCGGCGGGCACCGTGTTGGTGTAGACGGCGTAACCGTCCACTCTCTTGTTCGGGCACCGGTACACCGAGAGTGATTCGTGGCAGCTGTGGAACAGTACGCCGGGGCCGTGATTGCCGTAGGCGCCGGTGTTGGAGACGACCCGGAGACGGATGCCGGTGAGGGTGCCGTCGCGGCGTGCGCCGGCTGTCACACGGACGGTGAAGGGGTGGCGGGTGGTGGCGGCGGTGAACTGCTCCGCACGGGTGTACTCCAGCTTCACCGGGCGGCCGGTACGCAGCGCGGCGAGGACGACGAGGTCCTCGACGAGCATCTCCTGCTTGCCGCCGAACCCCCCACCGACCCGCCCGGCGACCACCCGGACCTGCTCCTCCGGCAGATCGAACAGCCGGCACAGCGCGCGGCGGGTCAGGAACGGGGTCTGGGTGCTGGATCGTACGGTCAGCCGGCCGTCGTCGTCGACGTACGCCAGGGCCCCGTGGGTCTCCAGGCTGGCATGCTGCACCCGCTGGGTGCGGAACGTCTGCTCATACAACAGGTCGGCGGCAGCGAGGCCGGCGTCGACGTCACCAACCTCGGCGTGCACCTCGCCGGCCACGTTGTCGGCCGGACGGGCGATGCCCGCCTCGGTGCCCTTGTCGCCGTGCAGGGCTGGTGCGCCCGGGGTCATCGCCTCCTCGGGATCGGTGACCGCCGGTAGCACCTGGTACCGGACCGTGACATGCCGACACCCCTCCTCGGCGGCGGCCTCGGAGTCGGCGACCACCACCGCGACCCGCTGCCCCACGTAACGCACCACGTCGTCGAGGACCCTGGTGTCGGCCGGGTCGTCACTCGCGTGCTCATGCTGCGCCGTCGAGTAGCGCCGATCGGGAGCGTCGGCGTGGGTCAGCACCGCGTGCACGCCCGGCAGCGCGAGGGCGTCGCGAGCGTCGACCGACAGGATCCGCGCGTGCGGATGAGGCGAGCGCAGCACCTTGAGATGCAGCAGGCCGGGCACCTCGACGTCGAAGGTGTACCGGGCGGTGCCGGTGACCACCTGTGGCCCGGCCGGTGCCGGAAGATTCACCCCCACCGACGCGCCCGGACCCGGCTCCTCGACATGACGGACGCCGCGGATCGCGTCCTCGATCGCCCGGTAGCCGGTGCAGCGACACAGGTTGCCCTTCAACGTCTCGGGCAGCGAGTCGAGTTGGTCGTCGTCGAGCGCGGCGGTGGTCATGATGAACCCGGCGGTACAGAAGCCGCATTGGAAGCCCTGCGCGTCCAGGAAACGCTGCTGCACCGGGTGTAGCCCGGCGGCCGTGGCGAGACCCTCGATCGTGGCCACCCTGCGGCCCTGGGCGCGGACCGCCGGGTACACGCAGCTGTGCACGGGCAGGCCGTCCAGGTGCACGGTGCAGGCGCCGCAGTCGCCGGCGTCGCAACCCTTCTTGACCCCGAAACGGCCTCGTTCGCGCAGGTAGGTGCGCAGGCACTGCCCGGGTCGCGGTGCCTCGGCGCAGATTTCGCCGTCGACCACGACGGCGCGATCGTTCACGACGCGTTCCACTCGGCGAGTTCGGTGCGGATCTGTTCGGCGAAGACGAGAGTGAGATGTCGTCGCCACGCAGGCATCCCGTGCACGTCGTCGACGTACTGCTGGGCGGGAATGCCATCCATGACCGCCTGCCGCAGTACGGTCGCCGACGGTATGGTGTCGAACCGCAGCTGCACCGGCCGCACCGTCGACGCGGTCACAGTGAGCACGAACGACCCGTCGACCGGGTCGGTGCGACCGATGAGCAACACGGCGGACCGGCCGAACGGAAACAACGATCCCTTTCGGAACGCGGCACGGCAGCGCAGCGCCGGGGCCGGCAGGGTCATCGAACGGAGGAACTCCCCGGGGACCAGGGCGGTCGTGCCGATGCCGGTGACGAACTCGGCGACCGGAAGCTCACGCCGGCCACCGTCGGGGGTCAGCAGCAGGCAGATACCGTCCAGGGCGGCGCCGAGCGAGATCATCGGACCGGCGGGCAGTGCCGTGCACAGGTTGCCGCCCACGGTCGCCACGCTCCAGATCTTGAAAGAGGCGAGGAACGCCGCGCAGCACTGCCGGATCAACTCCCGCTGGATCATCGGGCGCGGTGCCGTGGTGAACGTCGCCAGCTCGGAGATTGTGCAGGTCGCGGCGATCTCCAGCCCGTGCGGTGTCAGGGTCAGCGGCGACCAACCCTCGTCGGTCAGATCGCGGAGCCGACGCAGGTGCTGCTGCGGCTCGGAGAACAGGTACGTGCCACCGGCCAGCCACGCGTCTCCCGGCCGCCACGCACCGGCGGCCGTGGCCGCCACCACCGCCTGCACCGTGTTCAGATCCACCACCACACCCCGTCCCAAGAACCTGGTCGGCTCACCTGCCAGCCATCTCAGCAGCGCGACTCGTCGCATCCCATTGGCTCAGGCCACGAACGCTGGCGTACGGGCGCCGCCGGAAGTTGGGCTTTCGCACAGCGGAGCCGTTGACACGTCCGGCTCAGTGGCGTTGTAGTTCGAGTGCGAGATACAGGTCGACGCGGTCGTCGAAGCGGCGCAGCTGACGACCGGTGAGTTGTTCGATGCGCTGGATGCGGTAGCGCAGTGTGTTGACGTGGACGTGCAGCAGTTTCGCGGTGCGGGTCCACGACCCGTCGCAGCGAAGGAACGTGTCGAGTGTGTGCACAAGGCGCGCGTCGTGGGAGCGGTCGTACTCGGCCAGGGGGCGCAGCAGTCGACGGTGGAAGGCTCGCCGGGCTTCGGCCGGGACGGCGGCGAGCAGCAGCGCGTGGGAGGACAGGTCACCGCTGGCGACCACCGCGACCTGCTCCGGGCCGGTCAGGGCGTAGCGGTGGGCGTGGCGTGCCTCCTCGACAGCGCCGTCCAGCGCGGCGACCCCGATCGCGGGGGCGCTAGTCCCGATGGCGATCCGGGCACCGTTGAGGCCCGGTGTCAGCGCCCGCGCCGCGTCGCGGATCCGCGCGACGACGTCGGCCGGGGCTGAGCCGTCGGGTGTGGGAGCGAGCTGGATGATCGCGTGGACCTCGCTGCCGATCTCCGCGATCGCGGCGGAGGGTGCCAGCGGCCGCGCGACCTCCTCGACGATGGTGAGCGCCAGGTCGGTGGTGGGTGACCCCCCGGCGGTCCCTGCGGTGAGTGCCAGGAATGTGGCGTCCGGGTCGAGGCGGCACGACTCGAGGCGGGGCGCGATCTCGGCGGGCGCGGCGCCGTCGAGGAGGGGCTGGAGGAGGTGCGCGGCGAGGCGTCGTTCGACGCGAAGATGTCGGTCGAGGTGGGCCCGTTCGAGGGCGAGCAGGGTGGTCAGGCCCTCGACGGCCTGTCGCCGGTCGTGGTCCCAGGTGGTCACGTCGCCGGCACAGGCCAGGAACCAGGCGTCGAGGCGCCGGCCGGGGTGGGTGCCTGCGGCAAAGAGGGAATATCGCCGGTTTCGGGCGACGCTGAGCACGTGTGGCAGGCGAGGTGCGGTCAGGAACGTGCGCGCCAGGCGGGCACGCAGGTCGTCGGCCAGCGGAGACGTCCCCGCGATGAGCCGGCCGGTCGCGGACAGCGCCCAGCAGGGGATGTCGGCGGCGGCGGAGGGCAGCAGGTCGGCGAGTTGGGCGTCCTCGGTCAGGGCGGCGATCAGGCCCTGGTGCCGGTTCACGACCGCCGCGAGCCCGGTGGCCTGCTCGATGCGCAGGGTCGCCCCGATGGCGTCACTGATGGTGGTGAAGGAGACCTCGACGGGCACCTCGAACACGGGGACGTCGTGGCGGGCGCACGCCTCGACGAGGTCGACCGGGACGGTCCCGTACGCGGCTGCCCCCGCGCCGACCGCGCTGACGCCGGCTCGGGCCACCGCCGCGGCGAACACCTCGGAGTCCTCTGGGGTGCGTCGCCACATCAGCCCGGTGAGCACCACCTCGCCGCCGGAGAGATATCGGCTCGGGTCGAGCAGATCCGTGGTGAAGAACTGCTGGACAACCCGGTCGCCCTGATGGTGGCCGCTGAGCATGGTCAATCGGAGATTGCGCTGGGCCAGGACGTCATTGAGGCGCATCGACACCTCCATGCCTTGGAGGAAGCTCCAGAGACCCTAGGGCGGAAATGTTTCAAATTCGGTTTCCCTGCCCAATGCTCGGCCGCCCACAGCGCTGTTTGACTACCGCCGCCGCAGCACGGAGGGGAGGTCCCGGTGAGTCAGCGTCTGACACGGTTCAACGAGTTGTCGGCGCGCGATGCCGAACGGGAGTTGCTGGCCTGCTGCGCATCGCCCGCCTGGGCGCGTGCCGTGACCGCCGCCCGCCCTCATCCCGACCAGCAGGCGCTTCTCACCACAGCGGCGGATGTGCTCGCCGAGCTTTCCTGGCCGGACATCGCCCAGGCGCTGGCGGCGCACCCCCGGATCGGACAACGGGCCGACGGCGACGGACGTGACGCGGCCTGGTCCCGGCGAGAGCAGGCCGGCGTCGCCGACAGCGACGAGGCGACCCGGGTCGCTCTGCGTGCGGCCAACCAGGCGTACGAGGACCGCTTCGGTCACCTCTTCCTGATCTTCGCGAATGGGCGAACCGCCGCGGAGATCCTCGCCGCAGCCCAAACCCGGCTCGCCAACGAGACAGCGGTCGAGCGGGAGGTGGTTCGGGCGGAGTTGACGCGCATAGCCGTGCTGCGACTGACGGAGCTGACCAACGAATGAGTCTGTCCACGCACGTCCTCGACACCGCCCGGGGCGAACCGGCTGACGGAGTGCTGGTCCACCTGTACCGGTGGGCTGGCGACGAGTGGATCGACGTCGCGGCGGGACGCACCGACGCGGACGGGCGCTTGCGGAACTGGGTGCCGAAGCGGCGCTGGGCGCGAGGAACGTACCGGCTCTGCTTCGACACCGGTGGCTATCTCGGCCTCGGGGCGTTCTTTCCGGAGGTGTCGGTGGTGTTCGTGGTCACCGACGCCTGGCGTCACCTGCACGTGCCCCTGCTGCTGAGCCCGTACGGCTATTCGACATATCGAGGGAGCTGACCCCGATGGACATTGTTCTCGGCACCCACCAGTACGGAAAGGCCGAGGTGCGGCTGGTCCACGTCGTCCGCGACGGCGAGCGCCATCGGCTGACCGACCTCACCGTCAGCGTCGCGCTCGCCGGCGACCTGGCAGACACGCACCTCACCGGCGACAACGCCAAGGTCCTGCCGACCGACAGTCAGAAGAACACGGTGTACGCGTTCGCGCGGCGGCACGGGATCGGCGAGATCGAGGAGTTCGGGCTGCGCCTGGCGCGACACTTCGTCGACTCGCAGCCCGTCATCACCCGGGCGATCGTCCACCTCCAACAGCACGCCTGGAACCGCGTGGGTGAGCACTCGTTCACCCGGTCCGGAGCCGAGACACGGACGGCGACGGTCACGGTGGACGGACCGGACACGGTCGTCGTCTCCGGGCTGACCGGCATGGTGCTGATGAACACGACCGGCTCGGAGTTCTTCGGCTTCGTCCGGGACGAGTACACGACGCTCCCCGAGGCGCACGACCGAATCCTGGCCACGGCGGTGGACGGCCGTTGGCGGCATACCTCCAGCGAGAGCGACGACTGGGCGGCCTCGTTCAGGGAGGCGCGGCGGCACCTGGTCGAGGCATTTGTCGACACGTACAGCCTGTCCCTGCAGCAGACGCTGTACGCGATGGGGCAGCGGGTCCTCGAACACCGCCCGGAGATCACCGAGGTGCGGATGTCCCTGCCCAACAAACACCACTTCCTCGTCGACCTCACACCGTTCGGGCTCGACAACCCGAACGAGGTCTTCTACGCCGCCGACCGCCCGTACGGGCTGATCGAGGGTGCGGTGCGCCGCGACGACGCCCCACGGTGGGAGGAGTCGTGGTGGAACTCCTGACCTCGGCCTCGTCGGGCCGCCTCCTCATCGAGGGCTGCGCGATCGCGACGGTCGACGGCGTCGGCCGCGAGCACGAGCGGGGCCACATCCTTGTCGAGGACGGTCGCATCGCCGCTGTCGGGGCCGGCTCCGCGGACCGGATCGACGACGGCGCGCCCGTCCGGCGTGTCGACGGCACCGGCTGCCTCGCCACGCCGGGACTGGTCAACACCCATCATCACCTCTACCAGTGGGTGACCCGGGGCCTCGCCCAGCAGGCCGACCTGTTCGGTTGGCTCACCGAGCTGTACCCGATGTGGGCGCGCATCCGGGAGGAGGACGTGTCGGCGGCCGTCGGCGCCGGGCTGAGCTGGCTCGCGCTGTCCGGTTGCACCACGACCACAGACCACCACTACGTCTTTCCCGCCGCCGCCGGTGACCTGTTCGCCGCCGAGGTGGCGGAGGCGGGCCGGGTGGGTCTGCGTTTCCATCCCGTCCGCGGCTCGATGGACCTGGGCGCCTCGGCCGGGGGCCTCCCGCCGGACGATCTCGTGGAGGACACCGACGCCGCGCTCGCGGCGACCGCCGACGCGATCGACCGTTTCTCCGACCCGTCACCGGGCGCGATGGTCCGCGTCGCGGTCGGCCCCTGCTCCCCGTTCTCCGCGAGTGAACGGCTGATGCGGGAGGCCGCCGCGTTGGCGCGGGACAGGGGAGTACGGCTGCACACCCATCTGGCCGAGACGGTCGACGAGGAGGATTACTGCCGGGCCACGCACGGGTGCACACCCGCCGAGTACGCCGAACGGCTCGGCTGGCTCGGCCCCGACGTCTGGCTCGCGCACGGCGTCCACCTCGATGCCGAGGCCATCAAGCGGATCGCCGAGACCGGCACCGGCCTGGCCCACTGTCCCAGCTCCAACGCCCGCCTCGGCGCCGGCCTGGCCCCCGTCCGGGACCTGCTCGACGCCGGTGTGCCCGTCGGGCTCGGCGTCGACGGCGCCGCCTCCCAGGAGGCCGGTCAACTCGTCGCGGAGCTTCGCCAGGCGCTGCTGGTGGCGCGGCTGCGGGGTGGGCCGACCGCGTTGACGGCGCGGGAGGCACTCGCTCTCGCTACCCGTGGGGGTGCGCGCTGCCTGGGGCGCGAGGACGAGTTGGGCGCGATCGAGGTGGGCAAGCTCGCCGACATCGCGCTCTGGCGTATCGACGGGCTGGGCCACGCCGACATCGCCGATCCGGTGGCGGCACTCGTGTTCGGCGCACCGGCGCCGGTGGAGTTGCTCCTCGTCGGCGGTCGGCCGGTCGTTGAGAGGGGCCGCCTGGCCACTGTCGACGAACGGGATCTGCTGGTCCGCGCCCGGCGCGCGGCTGATCGCCTGCGGATCTGAAGCCCTGACGACGAACGCCGGATGACAGCGCACAGCGGAGACAGGAGCGGATGTGCCGGACATGACCGAAGAGGGAGTGCTGTGCCGGGAGGCGATCGAGTTCGTCACGGATCTCCAGCGGCGTTTCGGTGCCCGCCGCGCGGAGCTGCTCGCCCGTCGGCGGCAGCGGCGCGCGGAGATCGCCCGGACCGGCCTGCTCGACTTCCTGCCCGAGACGAGGGACGTCCGAGAGTCGGAGTGGACGGTACCCCCGCCACCGCCCGGTCTGTCCGACCGCCGGGTGGAGATCACCGGACCCACCGATCGCAAGATGGCCATCAACGCGCTCAACTCGACAGCGAAGGTCTGGCTCGCCGACCTGGAGGACGCCAACACACCCCACTGGGCGAACGTGCTGACCGGGCAGGTCAACCTGTACGACGCGGTCCGAGGCTCGATCACCTACGACGCGCCGGACGGGCGGCGGTACGCGTTGCGCACCGACCGGCGGCTCGCCACCATCGTCGTCCGCCCCCGCGGCTGGCACCTCGACGAGCGTCACCTGACCGTCGACGGGTCGCCGACCGCCGGTGCCCTGGTCGACTTCGGCCTGCACGTCTTCCACAACGCCCATGAGTCGATCGCGCGAGGCTCCGGCCCGTACTACTACCTGCCGAAGCTGGAGAGCCACCGGGAGGCCGGGCTCTGGAACGACGTCTTCGACCACGCCGAGGCCGCGCTCCACATTCCCCGCGGCACGATCCGCGCAACCGTGCTCATCGAGACCATCACGGCCGCGTTCGAGATGGACGAGATCCTGTACGAGCTGGGATCGCACGCCGCCGGGCTCAACGCGGGTCGCTGGGACTACCTGTTCTCCATCATCAAGACCTTCCGGGAGCGCGCCGTCCTGCCCGACCGCGCGGCGATCACGATGACCGCGCCGTTCCTCCGGGCGTACACCGAATTGCTCGTCGCGACCTGTCACCGCCGCGGCGCAGCGGCGATCGGCGGCATGTCGGCGTTCATTCCCAGCGGTGACGCCGCGCAGAACGCGGCAGCCTTCGGGCGGGTGCGCGCGGACAAGGAGCGAGAGGCGAACGACGGCTTCGACGGCTCGTGGGTCGCCCACCCCAAGCTGGTGCCGGTCTGCCAGGAGGTCTTCGACGGCGTCCTCGGGCCGCGGGACAACCAGCTGGACCGGACGCGCGACGACGTGACCGTGCGGGCCGCGCAACTGCTCGACTTCACCGTCGTCGGCGGCGAGGTCACCTCGGCGGGGCTGCGGACCAACGTCTCGGTCGCGCTGCGGTACCTGGAGGCATGGCTACGGGGCGTCGGCGCCGTCGCCATCAACGACCTCATGGAGGACGCGGCCACCGCCGAGATCTCCCGCGCCCAGACCTGGCAGTGGGTGCACCAGGGGGTCCGGCTGGCCGACAGCGGCGAGGCGGTGACCGCGGCGCTCGTCCAGCGGATCGAGGACGAGGAACTGGCGGCGATCCGCGACGCCGTCGGCGCGGACGCCTACCAGGCGGGACGGTGGCCGCAGGCCCGGACGCTCTTCGAGCGGGGTGCCTTGGCTGACGAATTCGTCGACTTCCTCACCGTGCCCGCCTACGAGGTCATCGACTGATGGCGCGCCGACTGACCGCGCGGGTGACGGCCGAACTGGACCGCCGGCTCACCCCCGTCGACGCCATGTTGCAGAGGCGCTACCCGGGTGACGGTCCCGGCCGGCAACCGGTGCACACCGTGTACGTGCCGGCCGACCGGTTCACCACCGACCTGTGTCGACAGTGGGGTGAGCAGGCGGTCGATACCCTCGATCGGTTCCCACCGCTGCCGTTCCCCACCGGCCTGCGCGACCGCGTGCTGGCGAAGCTGTCGACCGAACCGATCGAGGACCTTCGGCTGGACTTCGAGGACGGGTACGGCGTCCGCGACAACGCGGAGGAGGACGAGACGGCGCGTGCCGCGGCAACGGCGCTCCGCGACGGCCCGAGGCCGGTGTTCGTCGGGCTGCGCTGCAAGAGCCTGGACCGCGCCGACCGGGACCGCGCCGTCCGCACCCTCGACGTCTTCTTCGACGCACTCGGCCCACCCCCGCCCGGTTTCGTCATCACCCTGCCCAAGGTCCGAGCCGTGGAACAGGTGGCGGCCATGGCCCTGCTGTGCGAGGAGTTGGAGTCCGCGTACGCGCTGCCGGGCGCGAGCCTGCGCTTCGAGGTGCAGATCGAGACCACCGAGGCGGTGCTGGGCGCCGACGGCACGGCCACCGTCTCCCGCATGATCACGGCGGCCGGGGGACGGTGCGTCGGGCTGCACTACGGCACCTACGACTACAGCGCCGCGTGCGGAATCGCCGCCGCCCACCAGTCGCTGGATCATCCCGTCGCCGACCATGCCAAGGCCGTCATGCAGGTGGCGGCGGCCGGCACCGGCGTGCGCCTCTCCGACGGCTCGACAAATGTGCTTCCGGTCGGCGACCTGGACGCCGTGCACGCGGCCTGGCGGCTGCACACACGCCTGGTACGACGTTCCCTCGAACGCGGCTTCTACCAGGGCTGGGATCTGCACCCTGCGCACCTGCCCACCCGGTACGCCGCCACCTACGCATTCTTCCGGGAGAGCCTGGACGCCACTGTGGCGCGGCTCTCCGCGTACCTGACGCGTCGCAGCGACGGTGTGCTGGAGGAACCGGCGACCGCTCGTGCGCTCGCTGGTCATCTGCGTCGGGGCCTGGACTGCGGCGCGTTCGACCCCGACGAGGTCAGCGTCGATCGAGCCACCCTGGAGGTGCTGTGACCTACGACGTCATCCTGCGCTCCCGACGCGTCGTCACCGCGCAGGGGGAGCGACCAGCCATGGTCTGCCTCGCCGACGGCCGGATAGCGGCGGTGACGGGGTACGACGACGTGCCCGCCGGGCCCGTCACCGACCTCGGCGACCTGGCGCTGCTGCCCGGCATCGTCGACACGCACGTGCACGTCAACGAACCCGGACGTACGGAGTGGGAGGGATTCACCTCGGCGACCCGGGCCGCGATCGCCGGTGGGGTCACCACCCTCGTCGACATGCCGCTCAACTCGGTCCCGCCGACCGTGACGGTGCCGGCGTTGGCCGCCAAGCGCCGCGCCGCCGAGGGCGCGATCCACGCGGACGTCGGGTTCTGGGGCGGCGCCGTACCCGACAACGTCGCCGACCTCCAGGCGCTGCACGACGCCGGCGTCTTCGGGTTCAAGTGCTTCCTCGTCGACTCTGGTGTCCCCGAGTTCCCACCACTGGCCCCGGACGCGCTCGACACCGCCCTCGGCGCGGTCGATGCCCTGTTCCTGGTGCATGCCGAGAGCCCGGGTGCGATCACCGTCGCCCCCTCCTCGCGTCGCTACGCGGACTTCGTCGCGTCCCGGCCACCGGCCGCCGAGGCGGAGGCCATCGGCTGGGTGCTTGACGCCGCGCTGCGCACCGGCGCCCGGGTCCACATCCTGCACCTGTCGTCGGCGGACGCCGTGCCACTGATCGCCGCGGCGAAGGGCGTGGGAGTCAGCGTCACCGTGGAGACCTGCCCGCACTACCTCTGTCTGGCCGCCGAGGACGTGCCGGACGGGGCGACGGAGTACAAGTGCTGCCCGCCCATCCGCGACCACGGCAACTCCGACCGGCTCTGGGCGGCCCTCGACGCGGGCGTCATCGACTGCGTCGTCTCCGACCACTCACCCAGCACGCCGGCGCTGAAGAGACCGCCGAGCGGTGACTTCGCCGCCGCCTGGGGTGGCATCTCCTCGCTACAGATCGGCCTGCCCGCCATTTGGAGCAGCGCCCGCGACCGCGGGCACCGGCTCGCGGACGTCGTCCGGTGGATGGCGCAGCGTCCCGCCGAGGTCGCGGGCCTGGACACCAAAGGTCGCATCGCCGTCGGCTTCGACGCCGACCTCGTCGCCTTCGCACCGGACGAGTCCTTCGTGGTCGACCCCGCCACGCTCCGCCACCGTCATCCCGTCTCCCCGTACGCCGGCCGGACGATGCACGGCGTCGTGCACGCCGTGTGGCTTCGCGGCCAACCGGTGTCGCCGGACGGCCCGCCACGTGGGCGTCTACTCTCCCGGAGCGCACGATGACCACACCGATCACGTTGCCGGACCTCGCCTCCCGTGCCCTGTCGGGTGGGGTCGTCCACGCGAACGATGAGTTCTTCGCCCCGAGCGACCACCTCGTCGACCCGAACCCACCGACGTTCACCCCACGTACCTTCGGCCCCAAGGGGCAGATCTACGAGGGCTGGGAGACCCGTCGACGCCGCACGCCTGGCCACGACCACGCCATCGTGCGCCTCGGTGTCCCGGGGATCGTCCGCACGATCGTCGTCGACACCAGCCACTTCACCGGCAACTACCCGCCGTACGCGGCCATCGACGGCTGTCGGGTGGACGGGCATCCCTCGCCGGAGCACCTTGCCGACGCGGCCTGGGTGCCGCTGGTGCCACGAGCGGCGCTTGCCGGCGACACCCGTAACGTCTTTCCCGTCGACCCGGGACACCGCATCACCCACGTGCGACTGTCGATCTTCCCGGACGGCGGAGTGGCCCGGTTGCGGGTGCACGGCGAGGTGACCCCCGACCCGCGGTTCCTCACGGGTGGCCTGGTCGACCTCGCGGCACTGGAGCACGGGGGTCTCGTCGTCGGGTGCAGTGACATGTTCTACGGCACGCCGAACAATCTGATCGCGCCGGGCCGGGCACGCACGATGGGGGAGGGCTGGGAGACCGCCCGTCGTCGCGACGACGGCAACGACTGGGTCCTCGTACGTCTGGCCGCTCCCGGCGTCGTCCGCGTCGCGGAGTTGGACACCAGCCACTTCAAGGGAAACGCGCCCGTTGCCGCCGCGGTGCGCGGGAGCGCGGGCGACCCGGACGACCCGGACGGATGGTTCGACCTGCTACCGGTGACTCGACTGCAACCCGACACCCGGCACCGCTTCCTCGTCGAGGACGTGGGCGCGGTGAGCTGGGTGCGGCTCGACGCGTACCCGGACGGCGGGATGGCCCGGCTGCGCCTGCTCGGGGAGATCACCCCCACCGGCCTCGACACCGTCCGCCGGCGTTGGTCGGCACCGTGACCGGTGGTGTCGGGGGAGTGCTGCTGGCCGCCGGCGCCGGCCGGCGCTACGGGCTGCCCAAGGCGCTCGCGGTCGCTGACGGCCGCCTCTTCGTGGAGATCGCCCACCGCACGTTGACGGATGGCGGCTGCGACCCGGTCGTGGTCGTCCTGGGTGCCGCCATCGACGAGGTACGTGCCACCGCCGACCTCGGCACGGCGGTCCTGGTGGTCAACCAGGACTGGCGGACCGGGATGGGGTCGTCCCTTCGGCGCGGGCTCGACGCGCTCCGGCAGAGCAGCGTCAGCGCCGCGATGGTGCTGCTCGTCGACACTCCCGGCATCACCGCGGCGGCCGTCGCCCGGCTGTCGACCCATGCCCACGAACAGGTCATCGCGGTCGCCACCTACCACGGGAGACGGGGGCATCCGGTCCTTCTCGGTCGCGGCCACTGGGACGGCGTGGCGAGGATGGCGGTCGCCGACGTCGGTGCCCGCCCGTACCTCACCACCCACGCGACCACACTGGTCGGCGTGGCGTGCGACGACCTGGCCGACGGTGTCGACGTCGACGAACCAGCCGACCGGCAGGTGGGGCGTGATGCGTGACGTGCTCGACGACCTCGGTCGATGGTGGCGGGAGGGCCGGCCGGTCGGGCTCGCCACGGTCGTCGCCACGTGGCGCTCGGCGCCGCTGCCGCCCGGTGCCACCATGCTCGTCGGCCCCGACGGGACGGTCACCGGCAACGTCTCCGGTGGCTGCGTCGAGAGCGCGGTGTACGAGCTGGCCTGCGACGTCATCGACACCGGCAGGCCGGTGCTACAGCGGTACGGCGTCAGCGGGGAGGACGCGTTCGCTGTCGGCCTGATCTGCGGTGGCACCATCGACGTCTACGTCGAGCGGATCGACAGGCACAGCTTCCCCGCCCTGCCCGAGGTGGCCGCGGCGATCCGGTCCGGCACACCGGTGGCCGTGGCGACGTGCGTGGACGCCAACGGGGGCGACCCGGAGGGGCGACTCGGTCAGCGACTCGTCCTGCTGCCCGACCGGACCATCGGCACGTTGGGTGATGTCGGCCTCCAGGCGGCCGTCGTCCAGGACGTGCGGGGCCTGCTCCCGGCCGGGCGAACCGCCATCCTCCGGTACGGCCACGACGGCCAGCGCCACCGGGAGGACCTCACCTTCTTCGTCAGCAGTGTCCTGCCGCCGCCCCGAATGATCATCTTTGGTGCGACCGACTTCGGGAGGGCGATGACCCGGATGGCGTCGTTCCTCGGATTCCGTTCGACGATCGTCGACGCCCGTCCCCTCTTCGCGGACGCGAGCAGGTTCCCGGACGCGGACGAGGTCGTGCTCGACTGGCCTCACCGCTACCTACGCGCCGAGGCCCAGGCCGGACGTGTCGACGACCGGACGGCTCTCTGCGTCCTGACCCACGATCCCAAGTTCGACATCCCGCTGCTGGAGGTGGCTCTGAGCCTGCCCGTCGCCTACCTGGGCGTGCTGGGCTCCCGACGGACACGCGACGATCGGATCACACAGCTCAGGGACGCCGGGGTCGCCCACGTCGACCTTGGCGGACTCGCCGCACCGATGGGGCTGGACCTGGGTGCCCGCAGCCCGGAGGAGACCGCGGTGAGCATCGCCGCCGAACTGGTGGCACGACGGTGGGGAGGCACCGGCCGACCTCTGCACACGCTGCATGGCCCGATCCACCGACCCGCTGCCGACCGTCGGTGAACCGACGAGTCGCGGATCTCGTTGCAGACGCGTGGCGTCGTCGTCAAACGTGCGGGCTGGTCGACTGTTCCGGATCGGTCGTGGCGCGGCTGCGGCGGTTGTCGCGGCCGGTGTCGCCGCCCGACGTGACGAGCCCGGCCATACAGAGGCTCGGCGCGATTGCCCTCCGGCTGGCTGACAGCTATGGAGTCGCCGGGGGCGTCCCTCATCGATGCCGCTCCCGCGAATCGTGAAGCTTCGGGGCTCACCTGCCTTGGCGCGGCCAGCGCCGGGGGCGTCGTCGAAGGGCCTACGGCTGACCGCGACGGTGTGGCCCATCGAGGTGTCCTTCCTGGTGCAATGTCTATCGGATAGGCATTGAGATGGGCTAACCGCTGCTGAGTTCATCGGAAGGTTCCCGGTGCCGGGAAGCTTCGCGCGGCTTTTCCCCGGCAGCGGGAACAAGGGTGTCCAGCGGGCGGACGGCCCGGCTTTTCGGGGCGCGGCGGAAAAGGGTGGGGCCGGCAGCAACACCCTTCGCCCGGCCTGGGCTGGCTTGTCGCCAGCGGCGGCAAGAAGGCTCCCATGGTGTGGGTACCCCTGGCAGCCGGAGGGGTACGCACGCTCCGCGTACCCCTGTGCCGCTGGGCGGCATGAACGATCGACATCACCGCGGTTGCTGGCGTGAGCACCTGTAGCAACTTGCCATCGCTTTGCTTGGCGCTTGCTTGGCAAGTGCCATCGGTTGTCCGATCGGACCAGCGATCGGACAACCGATCCGGGGCGGTGGGTGTCATGACACCGCGTCGATGGCGATGTCGACGAACCGAGCCAGGTGGAGCTGCGCGGCGACAGTGATCGTGTCCTTCGGGCCGCCTCGATGCTTGGCGACAATGAGGTCCGCCTCCCCCGATCGAGGCGACTCCGGGTCGTAGTAGTCGTCCCGGCTGATCAGCACGACGATGTCCGCCTCCTGCTCAAGCTGCCCAGAGTCGGTCAGCGGCAGGATGGCCCTGGCCCTGGCGCTCGTGATGGGTGGTGAGCGCGGTGACGCACCGGGCCGGCAGAGCCAGGGTGCGACGCGACTTCTTGGTGTTGGTGTCTCCGTCGGCGCGGACGGAGCGCCAGACCTGAATGGATGGTGGCACCGGAGGATCGTTGTCCGGCTTGCCGGCGAGGTCGACGTGTGACCAGGTGAGGGCTCGCAGTTCCTCGGTGCGAGCGCCGGTCAGCAGTGAGACGACGATGTAGGCGTGCAACGAGCTGCTCTCGGCAGCGATGAGAAGCGCCTTGGCATGGTCGAGCGTCAGCGACTTCGAGGGACGGCCGCCGCGACCTGTGGGTACTTCGCAGAGTGCCACAACGTTGCGTTTGACCCTGTCTCGCGCCACGGCTCGGTTGACGGCGCGGATGCGCAGCGAGTGGAGGAGCCGCAGGGTGCGGGTGCTCAGGTGTTGGCTTCGCCCATGAGCCAGCGGTCGATGTCGGTCGCGCTGAGATCCCGCAGCTTCCTCGCGCCGAGGTCACGGATGATGTGGGAGCGCACAAGGGTGGTGTAGTTGGCCTTCGTGCTCTCGGACTGGTTGCTCAGGCCGTAGGTGAGCCAGTCGGTGAGAGCGTCGGCCACGCTGTGTCCGTCTTGGACCAGGGCGAGGCCGTCTTCGTAGTCGCGGATCTTCTCCCGCAGCTTGGTGCGGGCTTCGGTCATACCTTCGGGGCCGAGACCGCACTGTCCTGGGAGGTCGACTGGTCCAACTTCACCGACGAGTACTCCGGAATCACAGGCACCGCCGAGCAGTGGGCCAGACGGCTCGCACTGGCCCTCGACCACGCCTGGACCTGACCAAGCAAGAGCAGGTCGACAGGACTGGCACTCGCTTCATCCGGCTGTCGTAATAGTTGGAAGCGCGCGACGCCGGCAGGCGTTTCGGGCATCACGGCCCGTTGAGCGCGTTCTTCCAAACTGAAGGTGTCCGTACGCTGCTTGGCGTGGCAGAAAACGAGGTGGTCTTGCGGCTCAACCGCGACGAAGCGCTGGTTCTGTTCGAGTGGCTGTATCGCACCGACGAGACCACCAACGACTTCGCTGACCTGGTCGAGGATCAGGCGGAGCAACGGGCGCTGTGGAATCTCACCTGCCTACTGGAACGGGAGCTGGTCGAGCCGTTCTCGCCGCAGTACGCCGAGCTGGTCGAGCAGGCACGAGCCCGGTTGCGGGATGAGGGTTCATGACCGTGCCGCGTGCCCGTCGGGACAGGAGCCGAGGGTCGGCGGCGGTCACCGCCTGGACGTCGCCCCCGGCATGGCGGTGCAGGTCAAACCAGGTCATGGCGATGAGACTTCCCGCCGTGTCCACACTTCCTAAACCGTGCGCTGCGGCCCACCCGTGTCAGCGTCCCAGGGACCAAGTGGGGACCACACGGCCTGCGCGATGGTGCGCGGCACGACGTTGACCGCACGACCTGATCTCGGGGATTGTGTGGCCTTGGTCGCTGCGCAGTTGCGGGAGCGAAGGGTCCTGTCAGGCAGGCGTGCCGGGGTCGGTGAGTTGCCAGTCCTCGTCGCGCTTGCCCGGGAGACGGGGCAGGCGTCTTCACGGCCCACGGTGATGATCGCGTCGGAGGTTTGGCGAGGTCGTATTCCAGTTTGCGGGGAGCGTTGGCGGTGGTGTCGATGTCGACCTCATGCATCGCCTGTACGGCGATGGGGATGATCTGGTGACACCTCGCTCCAGTGGGGAGCCGAGAAACGTCCGAGTTCCGATCTGGGTGTGGCAAGGGCGTCCAGCCAACCATTCAGGACGAGAGCGGTTGGCTGGACGCCACGTCTTCGAACAGGAAGTGGCTCCGCTGTTTGAACAACCAGGACTCATGCCTCGGTGCGAAGCCCTGACCTGCTGCCCCACCTGTATGCCGATTCGATCATGTGTTCCTATTGTTGACCGGCGTGTTGCTCAAGGACCAGTATCCGCGTTGGTAGAAGACCAGCGGAGCCGCGGTGCGTAGATGACGGAACCGTTGTACGCGGCCGATGATCAATTCATGGTCGCCTGCGGCGTGGTTAGCCTGCAGTTCGCAGTCGAGGTACGCGAGGCAGCCGTCGATGACGGGGGACCCGGATTCGGATGTGTGCCAGCGCAGGTCGGCGAACTTGTCCGGGCCGGGTGTGGCGAGTGTCCTACTGACGTGGTCCTGGTCGGCGGCGAGGACGTTCACGCAAAAGGTGTGACCTTCGTTGATGAGCGGCCAACTGGTGGAGGTGCGGTTGACGCCAAACCCGATGAGAGGCGGCCGTAGCGAGATAGAGAAGAAGGAACCGACGACGAGGCCGACGGGGCCGGCAGCACGGGTTGCGGTGACCGCCACGACGCCGGTTGGGAAGTGCCCGAGCAACAGGCGGAAGTCGTCCGTCATCGCCGGTCCTCCATCACGTTTCACAGCTCGCGCTTCCTCCGCTCAGCTGGAGCGACCGCGTTTGATCTCGTAGAAGTAGGGAGCCCGGGCGAGCCGTAGGATGGCGTCGTACAACTCCCCTGCTTCCTCCGACGGCGGGATTCGTTCGAACACCGGGCCGTGGATGCCGCGGGGGGTGTCGGGAAGCTCGATGACAGGGCTGCCGACATCAGGGCCGGCCGAAGCGATGGCGGCGTTGGTCCCGGCGGTGATCGCATCGTCCCAGTCCGTGTCCTGGAACGCGTCGAAGGTGTCATCAACACCGGTGGATTTAGCGGCTTGGCGTAGCAGATCCTCGGTGAGTGGTTCGCCGTTGTCGTGGGTGGCGGTCCCGACTGCGACGTAGAAGCGAACCGCGTCGGTCGCACGGCCGGCGTGTCGGAGCGCTTCGCCGATGCGCAGCGCTCCGTGGGAGTTGCCCAGCATGGTGGCCCAACTGGGGTCCATACCTTCGCCGTAGAGGACCTTGAGGCTGAACGGTTGCCAGTCGATGTCGAACGTCCGCTGTTCGGCTGCGGAGGTCAACCATTGGCCGGCGCGCCATGACCAGTAGCAGGCCGGATCGGACCAGAATTTTACCGACGTCATGGGTGCTCCTCAGCTGATGGCCGGT
This sequence comes from Micromonospora sp. NPDC049171, assembly GCF_040648275.1. Classification (NCBI taxonomy): domain Bacteria; kingdom Bacillati; phylum Actinomycetota; class Actinomycetes; order Micromonosporales; family Micromonosporaceae; genus Micromonospora; species Micromonospora sp. NPDC049171. Next base: position 393,991 of record NZ_JBEZDJ010000003.1, on the reverse strand, counting down.
TGTGCAGGGGTGGGGGCGGTTGCCAGCGCGGCTTTGACGGCGGGGGCGACGTGCTCGCCGAAGAGGCGCATCGATCGGTTGCTTGCCTCAAAGTCGAGGCCACCGAACTGGAACCAGCCTTGGAACATGTCGACGCCGGCCTGAGCCTTGTCCAGCAGTTGCGCCACGCATTGTTCCGGGGTGCCGAAGATAATCCGGCGATGCTCGACCGCCTCTTCGAAGGGTAGCTTCGTAATCTTGTCGAACCAGGCCTTGTGGTCTTCGTAGCCCTTGTCCACCGTCGGGCTCTGACTGATCATGACGGAGGCTTCATGGCCAGCGCCCAACCACGCCTGCAGGTGAGGTTGTGCGAGCGCGCGGGCTTCGGCTTCGGTTTCGGCAACGAAGATGTGTTGCATGGTTCCGTAACTACCGACCGGGGTGCCAGGATGGGCGGCCTGCCACTCGTCACGGTAGATCGCCGCAGTGCGTGCGGTGTCATCGGAATCGAGGAAGGCTGTGCACAGGTTGACACCGAGGCGCGCTGCCTTGCGGATCGACTTTTCGCTGATGCCGGCCATCCAGATCGGCGGGTGTGGCGTCTGGGTAGCCTCGGGGACGACGGAAACGCCCTCGCCGTGCCACGGCCCCGTGGCGTAGGACTCCACACCGCCGTCACGCAGAAGTTGACGGATCAGCGGAAAGCTCGCGTCGAAGAGCTGCTCGCTGTCCTCGCGTCGGACACCGAAGCCGGCTTGCTCGTGGCCGGCGAGCCCTCGGCCTAGCCCGATCTCCAAGCGCCCGTTGGTGAGCAGGTCGAGCATACGAATTTCCTCGGCTGCCCGCACCGGATGGTATAGGGGCAGGTTGAGTGTCATGGCGCCGAGTCGGATGCGTGAGGTTGTTTGCGACAGAGCGGCGATCATCAGATGAGGGGAGGGGAGGATCTGGAACCCGGCATTGGAGTGGTGCTCGGTGAGGAAGTAGGCGTCGATGCCGACCTCGTCGGCGATACGGGCCTGCTCAAGAGTGTGCTGGTACGCGGCGGCGTGGGGGATTTTGCCAGCGACCGGCCGCCAGGCGGACGCGCCGTCTGATGTGGAGGAAGTGATGTCGTAAACGCTGAATCGCACAGGTTGCTCCAGGTCGGGGCTGATGCCGGCGGCGCGTACTTGTGCCACCTGTGTTGGCCGAGCGGATGTGGGGGGTGACAGCTACCGAGGGCGGGCCTCCAGCGTGACGACCTGAGGTGCGCGGGTCTGGCTGATCTTCGGTACGAGGCGGGCGAGCGGGTGGGCGGGGTCGATGGGCCGGTAGTCGCAGCTGTTGTCCGCGCCGGCGATGAGCTCCAGTTCACCAAAGGCGAACTCAATTGGCCTGTTCCGCCCGTCTGGCCCGTTGGGCGGGTAGACCCAGCTCTTCTCGGGCACCTCGCACTGGCAGCCGCGGACCGGCGTCTGCGGGCCACCCTGGCGCACGTGACGCCAACCGGCGGCGACGGCTCGCGCGGCGATGTCGTCGTAGACGGCTCTGCTGTCCGCGCTGTCCTCGCGGAGGTCGATGCCGAGATGGTCGACGTACGGCAGGCTGCGGGTAACGGCGCCGGGAATCAGATCCTCCTCGGCGATCGCACCGCTGGTGAAGATGACAGCCAAGCCGTCGGGGAAGCCGTACTTACGGAAGTTGGTGGCGTCACGTTGTGCCGTCACGCCCTGGCTGAGGATGTCCTCGTGTGGCAACGCGGCGATGTCGGCGACCTTCACCTGGACGTGGACGGAATCAGCGATGCCTATGGCGGCGGCAAACGGGAAGCGCGGATCGAAGAGTTCGGAGACGAGCCCGGCCTCGTCGGCTGTGATCAGGCGTCGTTCGGCGAAAAACTTCAGGGTCGCGGCAGCTGCGGCCTGGTCAGGCATGGGGTCACGCTCCTTGAGCAGCGATGTCGGCTACGGCAGCGATCAGTTGGTCGACCTCGTCGGCCGTGTTGTAGAGGTAGAGGCTGGCGCGCACGTTGCCGGCGCGGCTGTCCTCCTCGTGCAGCTCGTTGAAGAAGTAGTTGAGGGCGCAGTGCTGACCAGCCCGCACCGCGACGCCGTAGCGGTCGTTGAGTAGTTGCCCGACCTCCGTGAAGTCGCGGCCGGCGATGTTGAACGAGACCACGGCAACCCGGTCCGCGGGATCCGGGGGACCATAGAGTTCGACGCCGTCGATGGCGGAGAGGCCGTCGCACAGCTGGTGCATGAGCTCCTGTTCGTGGACGGCGAGGTTGTCCAGGCCCACTTCGGTGAGGTAGTCGATGGCCGCCGCCAGTCCCAGTGCCTCGGCGATCGGCGGAGTACCGGCCTGCCACTTGTCGGGCAGGGACGTGAATGAGCAGTCCGACAGCACACATCCGTCCAGCGTTGGCGCGGCACACGCCGTCGTGTCGATGCTTCCGCCGCCCAGGACACCGGGTACGAGCGATACCGCGTACTGCCGGCGGATGTAGAGCACTCCGATGCCGGTCGGTCCGAGCATCTTGTGCCCGGAGAACGCGAGGAAGTCACAGTTGAGCTTGTTGACATCCAGTGGCAGGTGTGGCGCCGACTGGGCCGCGTCGATCAGGAACAGGATCCCGCGTTCCCGGCAGATCGCGCCGATCTCCTCAACAGGCAACCGGTTCCCGAGGATGTTGGTCACGTGCGCCAGCGTGACCAGCTTCGTACGTTCGCTGAGCAGTGCCCGGAACGCGTCGAGGTCGAAGCCGCCGTCGCGATCGGCGTTGTACCACCGCACGTTGACGCCCTGCTTGTTGGCGATCCGCATCCATGGCGCCATGTTCGAGGTGTGCTCAAGGTTGGACAGCACGATCTCGTCACCGGGCTCGAAGTCCAGGGTGGCGGCGACCAGGTTGATCGCGGTGGTCGTGTTGGACGTGAGCACGATCTCCTCGGTGGACGCGTGGAGGAACCGGGCGATCGTGGTCAAGGCGTCGTCGAAGCGCTGCGAAGCGCGCATGGAGAGGTCGTACGAGCCGCGGTGCACGTTGGCCCGGTAGTTGACGTAGTAGTCGGTCATCGCGTCGATGACCGGTCGAGGGGTCAACGACGAGGCCACGCTGTCGAAGTAGGCCAGCGGGCCCGACAGCGTCGGGAAGTCCCGGCGGACGGCGCTGACATCGAAGGTCGAGGCGAGCTTCTGCGGGGTGCCCATGTCCTCATCCTGGCACCGACAGGGCCTGCTTTCAATAGCCAACCTCGATGGCAGCATCTGACACAGCTTTTATCAACAAGCGCTGTTGTTAGCTGCCGGCCTGATCTGGTTGAATGGTCCCATGACGCAGTCGCTGCAGGTAACACCCTTGGAGTCGCCCTCGAAGACGGCCGAGCAGTGGGCTCCGGTGTTCAAAGCCCTGGGCGACCCGGTGCGGCTGGAGATCACCCTGTTGCTGGCCGGACGGCCGCGCAGTGTCAAGGAACTTCAGGAGGCGCTCGGGCACAACCAGGCCCTGGTCAGTCATCATCTGCGGATGTTGCGTGACCAGGGGATCGTGACGTGCAGCCCGCGAGGTCGCAGCAACGTCTACGAGATCCAGATCGACCCGCTGGCGTGCCTGGCGCAATGCCTGTCCCTGATGGTCCATCCCGCTGACCCGGACTGCGCCTGTCCCCCCACGGGGGAGTAGCCGTCCCGCGACTGAGGTCCGTCGTGTCGGTAGCCGGTCTGCGTGCTGTCGGAATCCCGACCGCCGCACGGGTGGGTGTTCGGCCACCAGAGTCGCCAGGGCGTCCGTAGCCCGACCCATGTCGCTGACCCGCAAGCCCTGATTGTGCGGCTTCCGCCGCCGTCCGATCGCCTTGCCCACTCCTGCTCAGGGGAGCACGCGAGCTTGTGCCTCGATCGGTCCTTGCGGATGAACCTGGTGGCGGGCGACGATGGGTTGTGGCCAAAAGTAGTATCCCTTCACCGACGATCCCAACCCAGCGCTGGGTGCCACTACTGTCAGCGCCGCTCAATTCCTCTGGGGCTGCGGAGTACTCGCAGGTATTCAAGGCTCTGAGTGATCCGGTGCGGCTGCGCCTGTTCTCACTGATCGCCTCGCGGGCGGGCGGAGAAGTGTGCGTGTGTGAGCTGACCGGCGAGTTCGATGTCACCGGCCCAACCATCTCGCACCACCTGAAGGTTCTGCGGGAAGCCGGCCTGGTCGGGTCGGAGCGACGCGCCACGTGGGTTTACTACTGGGTGCACCCCCAAATGCTCGCGCGACTCAGTGAGTTCTTCGCACCCTCTTAGTGTTGCCTTGTCGTGATCACCACGCGGAGCCGGGCCCCCTCGTGCTGGAACGGACGACCGGTGGCGGTCGTCGTCCCCACCCGGTCAGCTCTTCGGGCACGTCCAACGCCGGACGGCGGCTGTCCCGGTGCCTACATCGCTCGGGCCTGTGGTCATCGCGGGGTCACCTCAGGGGCGGGGTCGGACGGCTGGGATCCCAGGCACGGGCAGGAACACATGGAATGATACGGATTTCCTGGATAATTCTCCCAGAAGCGGAATCACTGCGACAACACCCTATGCCGTGATTGCCTACGCGCAGGTGCCGCAGTCTAGAATATTTTCTATATAGGCAGGTCTATTCGGTTGTGGGCAACTCCCCCCTGAACATTGAGTGAATTCAATGTTGACGTACGGTAAATGCTGGTACACACTCGTTCGAGGATCAACTTCGAGAGTGAGGGGCGAATATGACCGTTGCGATCCTTGTCGTACTGCTTTTCCTTGCTGCGGCTAACGGGGCAAACGACGTCTCGAAAGGCGTCGCAACCCTTGCTGGGGCAGGGGTCACTGCCTATCGAACCGCGATTCTCTGGGGTGCGGCAACTACCTTGATTGGCGCCCTGCTATCCATCCAAATTGGACGGAGCATGGGAAAGCTGTTTTCCCAGGGGATCGTGAGTGGTGCACCGACTGCGGCATTTGCCCTGGCCGTCCTGCTGGGCACCAGCAGTTGGGTCGCGCTGGCCACCGTGGCCAGGCTTCCGGTCTCCACCACGCAGGCGATTGTGGGCTCACTCGTCGGCGCGGGGCTGGTCCTGGCTCCATCGAGTGTGCAATGGTCGGGCGTACTCCAAAAGGTTGTCCTGCCATTGCTGCTGAGCATCGTTGTGGCCTACGGCATCTCGGTTACGCTTGTCATGGCGGTACAGGTCGGCCGTCGGCTCCGCCGCACCCCGCAGACCGAACTCGCGACCGTTGGCGTGGCACCCACCGGAACGGGCGCGGCCGTCCCGGCCCCGGACGGGCGGCCTGTCACTGCCGCAGATTACGCGGTACCGGGGCCGGCGCGACGCGATCTAGCCGTCACGTTCCTGCATTGGGCGTCCAGTGGTGCCACGGGCTGCGCGCGAGGACTCAACGACACCCCGAAGATAGCCGCGATCGGTGGATTCGCCCTATTGCCCGCCGGATACTCGGCGACGGTGATCAGCGTGATAGTCGCCGTAGCGATGGCCGCGGGCTCGCTCTTCGGTGTCCGTGTCGCTCGGACGCTGGGCGAGAAGGTCGTGCGGATGAGCCACACCGAGGGCTTCACCGCCAACGCCACCACCGCCTGTCTCGTCGGCGCCGGTGCGTTTCTCGCGCTGCCCATGTCCACCACTCAGGTTTCCACCGGGGCGATCGTCGGATCTGCTGGTGGGCAGTTGAGCCGTATCTCCGGTAGGACCCTGCGCGACTTCGCCATCGCTTGGACCGCCACCCCCATCTGCGCCGGCGTGGTGGCTGCCATCGTGTTCGCCGCCGCTGGCTGAGATTCCGCTCCCACCGGCCCCCAACACCCGACCCCGGACAAGGAGGAGGGCGCCGGCGTGCGTATGACCCGTACTCCCAGGCTCATGGCCGGGCCCTGCTCGACCGGGGACTCGGCCCGAGTCGGGACCATCAATCCGCAGGTGCCGCCTCCGCGGCAACGTCGGACCTTGGCGGGAGTCCGGGTGCTATTTCCCGGAGTCCGGTACGGCGGAGACGAGGCATCCGGCGAGGCGGTGCATCGCGGTCGGGACTACCCAGTAGTACACCCAGGTACCGCGACGTTGGCAACCGACCAGCCCGGCATCTCGTAATACCTTCAGGTGATACGAGATAGTGGGCCCGGTGAGATGGAAGGCCTGGGAAAGATCGCAGACGCACGTCTCGCCGCCTGCTGCGATCATTGTCAGTAGACGCAATCGGACCGGTTCGCCCAGGGCCTTGAACATTGACGCGATCATCGGCGCCTGAATGTCGTCCAGTGGAATCGGCGGGGATGAAGGCTTGCTCGGCCCCACGCTGCCTGAGCCGGCTAACTTAGTCATTCATCTATTTTGACACTCTTCTAACAAAGCGCAAGATGGTTGCTGGAAGTTGACTGCGGAAGGAGGGTGAGGCTGGCCGCGCTGTCCATTGTTGGTCGTGCAGGTAGCTTGACGATGCTAGATCGACTGTCATACCTTGCGAATGCGACAAGCGAAACACTTATACGCCTGCTGTCCAGATAGATTGTCATAGAATGCGTCGTCGACCAGGTGGTTCGCGGCTTGATAGCGTGGGTCGCCGAACTCGTCGCCGACCTGCTGTGCTGGGCCGAAGGTGTTCGGCACGAACACTGTGTCGGGGCGGATCCCCGCGTCGAGTAGCGCAGTGCCGGTTATGGCACCACGGGGGCTTTCGACCATAATGTCGTCTCCCTGCTCGATCCCCAGCGGCCGCGCGGTATCCGGGTGCACCTGGATCAGACGTACTCCGTTGAGCCTCTTCCCGGTGTGCGTCCAGTGCGTCACTGTCGCGAAGTGCGCGACACTGGGCCGGCCGGTCATGCCCATGAGCGGGTATCGACGATGGACCGTGTCGGACCCGGGGACCGCCAGGCGGACCGGGTGCGTAAGGGCCTGGGGTTTGAGCGGGTTGACGATGAATTTCGGATCGTACGCGACGGTCGGATGAGCTCCGGTCACCTCCGGGTGGGTGTAGAAGAAGGGCAGGGCGCTATGACCACTGGGCGCAAGTAGCTGCTCAAGGGCCGGCGTGGTGAATTCGACCTTCCCGCTCGGTGTGAGGAACCGCTTCCCCTGATTCCCGGCGTCCAACGACTCCGCAGCCTGGTACCAGGATGGATGGTCGAGATACAAGGTGCTGACACCGGGATGGTCCAGATCGGGGCAGGGCCAGCGTAGCGGTTCGGCGCGCGTGCGCAGCCGATCACGTGTCATACCCGCCATCCCGGGGGTATGCCTGACGAACTCGGACCACAGGTTCCGGTAGTCACGCCAGCGGCGGGGGAAGGCGTCTGTCCAGTAGGAGCTCGGGTGACGACGTTCCTTGCGAGCGAGAGCTTGGGCGAGGTCGACCCAGATCTCGATGTCGGTGCGAGACTGACCGACCGGGGCCACAGCAGCGTCCTGCCATCGGATCGCGCGATCGTCGCGGCGCATGTACACCCCCTCGAATTCCAACCCGCTACGCACGGGGAGGATCAGGTCCGCGTAGTACGCCGCCTCCTCCATGAACAAGCCCGTGTACACGTAGAAGTCGAGCCGCTTGTATGCCTCACGGACCTTCGCGGTGTTCGCGGAGCTGACCAGGGGATTCCCTTCGGTAACGAGCGCCTGCAGGCGATAGGGGCGACCGGCGAGGATCGACTCGGCGAAGGCGTCCGGGCCGACCGGTAGAGCAGGCCCGCGCTGCGGCGCCGGCGCGGGCAGGGGCGGCAGGTCCAGCCGTCCAGGCCAGGTGTTGTGCATGAAGTTGCAGCCGCCTCCCGGGACGCCGACGTTGCCGGTGATCGCGGCGAGCATCGCGATCACGCGGTACGTGTCGAAGGCGCCCAGCTGATGGGAGATGCCGGCATTGCAAAAGATCGCCGCGGGCCGGGAGGTGGCATAGTCCTCCGCGAGTTGCCGGATCGTGGCCTCTGGTACGCCGGTGACGCCGGCTGCCCAGGCCGGGCTGTAGGCGCGACTGGCGAGATGGCGTCGAAGCTCGTCGAAGCCCGTCGTCCACTGCGCGACGAAGTCCTGGTCGTAGCGCTCGGTCTGGATGATGTGGCCCAGCATGCCGAGGACCAGTGCGAGGTCGGTGTGCGGCTTCGGTGAGATCCAGGTATCCGCGAGCGCCGCGGTCGGTGTGCGGCGTGGGTCGACCACGACCAGGCGGGCGCCGCTCCGTTGTCGACTACGCAGGAGGTAGGCGAACGTGACGGGATGAGTTTCCGCCTGGTTGGTACCGAGCATCAGCAGATAGCGAGCGGAGCCGAGGTCCTCCTGGCCCGTTGTGGGATCGACCCCGTATCCGTTGGTGAAGTTGGGAAGCCCGAAGGTCATCGCCAGAGCGTCCCCGCCGGCGTCGTTGCAGACCGGCCCGACATCGGTGTCGTTGGGGCTGCCCAGCATCGCAAACATGCGGCTGACCAGGGATCCGGTGCCCCTGGGGAGTCGGCCGCTGGTGCGGTTGGCGATGGTGTGCGCGGCGCCCTCGTCGCGCAGTCGCAGAAAGCGAACGGCGATGGTGTCCAACGCCTCGTCCCAGGACACCGGCTCGAAACGCGACGATGGACTGCCCTTGACGCCGGACACCCGGCGCAGAGGTGTCGTCAGCCGAAGCCTGTTGTAGACGAGTTCGGTCATTGCCGGAGCCTTGACACAAAGGTTGCCGTCCTGGACCGGATCGGCCGGCTCGCCCCGCACCTCGATAATCCGGCCAGCCTTGAGCCCCACCCGTAGACGACAGTTGCTGTTGCAGAACTGGCAGGCGGTGACGACTATGCGGTCAGGCTCGAGCGCCGCCGACCCGCGAGTGAAGTCCGGCATCGATGAACAGATCGAGTTCCCCGCTGCGGTGCCGGCTGCTGCTTCACCGCTCGGCCCCGCACCGCCAGGCGACGCCTGGGCGGCGGTGGGCATCAGCCCGGGTACGGTGCCTGCGGCCACGTTCGCGGCACCGAACGCTACGCCCGCCATGAGGGTCCGCCGTGAGACCTCAAGCGGCAGTGGTGTCGGATCCGGGTGATGGTAGGAACTCGATGATCCAGGATCGGACTGCGACATGAGGCAGCTCCAGTTCTTGGTGAGAGCGGCACGCTGCCTGCACCGGCGGACGCAACATCGACACCATCACTTCGCCGGGGGCGATTCCTGCGGTGGCCTCGCACGTGGTCCGTCGTTGCGGGATGGTTGGGCCTGCTGTGGTCGAAGACAGCGTGGACCGGCCGGCGGTGACGGCGCCGCCGGCCGGAGTGTGGAACGGCAAGTGTCCGCGTCCGGCACGGCTGGATTGGTAAGGGACATGAGCTGGGCGCAGGTGATCAAGCGGGCTGCGCGTCCAGTGTTGCCAATCCTAATCATTTTGGTCAATGGGTTGAGCCAGATGCGTCGGTGTGTTCGTTTCAGCGCATACTGAAATCCGACATTGACTTAAATTGATCACTGTTAATGATGTTGCCCGCCCCGTTCTGTGCAGGTGGGGGCCGGATCGGGTGAGCTTTTGGTCCCCCCGGGGAGGCTGCGCGAGGTCGGCTGCCTCCTTGACATCGGACACCGCTGGTTAGACGATGACGAAAGTCAATGAGGATCTAATCAGCTCCGCGCCCAGCTTCTCGGCGCCAGCCATCTCAGGCGAGACTGGACATGTCGTTCTGCGCAAAATAAGCCCGCCTAGGAGGTAGGAATTATGGCCTTTCACGTCCCTACGATCGAGCAGGACCTGCGCCTGTTCACCGAGGTCGGTCTGCTGGCCACGCAGGAGGCCGAGCAGGTCGTCGAGGTGATCAGTGAGGTATTCCCGTTCGTCGACGCGATGGGCAACGCCGAGTCCATCCACGTCCATGTCAACGCCGACGACCTGACCCGACTGCCGAACGAAGAGGCCCTGGCTCGTGCCTGCCAGGAGACCTCGAACTCGGAGTACGAGCGCAAATTCTCCTTCGCTAGCGGCCTCAATGTCATTTTTGCCACCGAACCGACTGCTCAGGACGAATTCATTCCAGGTGCGGTCAATCGGGTGAAGCCCTACGTCGACCACCTAGGCGTCGACCTCCGCGAGGAAAGCGACGCGACGAAATTGGTGTTCGAGGCAATCCCAGGAACCGCTGCCCGCGCCGGCTGGCGGCACGTGTATCAGGATGGCCCGGTACGGTGTTGTTACACCGAGATGGGCCCGAAGCACTGGGTCTATCCCCCGGAAGGATCCGACGGCACCCGGCGGCCGATCGAATTCGCGTTCGGTGACCTGCGGTCGTCCGACGAACACCTGGGATGCGACTACCGGCCGATCGATCCGGCACACCCCCTGGCCGCCCAGGTGAGCGCGATGGTTCCCGGCTGCGGTACCCCGAGCGACGGAGTGGTCAGCGGTGCGGCCAACGCGTCAGAGCAACGGCAGGCGGTGAGCCCCGCAAAGATCTACGTCTTCGAGGAGTGCTCGTGTAATACGGCACCCTCACAGCCGCTGCTCAACGCACTACGGGAGCGGTACGACACGGCGGAGATCCAGGCGTTCGACATGGCCAAGCCCGTCGGCTTGCTCCCGCTGCCACCTGCGCTCTTCTTCGCCCTCGAAGCAGAGGGGTCGCGTTGCCTTCCCGCGCTGGTGGTGGACGGCGCCTTGCGCACCCAGGGTTGGCTGCCCACGGCGACCCAGGCAGTACAGCTCATCGACCATCCCGACGAGACGCAGTCACCGGCCAAGCGCCCAACCGCTACCACGGACGCGTGCTGTGCCACCGACTCGTCGTGCTGCTGACTGAGCGGCTCCGTCCGATCTGACCACCAGGGCGACGCCGGCGTACCCGCAACGGCAGCCGCTCCGGTGAGCGCCGCGACCCCTACCCGGGTGATGACCTCGCCCGCGCCCCCGACCGCAGTGACGACAGGAGCAGCCATGAAGATCGATGTCTTTGTCAGCAGTGACGACGACCAGGTAGCAGCCCAGCGGGTGCTGGACGCGGTACCGGGTGTGCCCGAGACCGTGACGCTGACCGCGACCAACCTCTACGGATCGACGCTGGAGGGGATCCCGGCTGTCGTGTTGCAGGTGATGCGGATCAAGCGGTCGGGCACCATGCCGCTGACCGTGGTGGACGACAAGCCGGTGATCTCCGGCGAACTCCCCACGGTCGCACAGCTCACCGACTACCTCGCCAACGGTGTCCAGACCGCGGCCGGACTCGTCGACCGCGCCGACTCGGCGGTCCAGTTCGCCACCGCCAGTCGCATGCACATCAGCATGTTCGTCAACAGCCTTGAGGAGACGGTCAAATTCTACGAGGTGTTCTTCGGACAGCCTCCGACCAAGTACCTGGCCGACTACGCCAAGTTCGAGGTCTCCGAGCCGCCGCTGGTGATCTCATTCAACCCGGATCGCAAGCCGACCCTTGGCGGCGCCGTCAACCACCTCGGAGTTCAGGTCAAAAGCACCGACATCGTCATGGCGATGAAGGAGCGGTTCGCCGCCGCTGGATTCCTCACTGACGAGGAGGTCGCCACCCCGTGCTGCTACGCCGTGCAGACCAAGGTCTGGGTGGGTGACCCCGACGGCAACCGCTGGGAGGTCTACGTCGTTACCGAGGCCGACGCAGACGAGGGCTGCGGCCCCGATTGCGCCTGTTACGCCGAGATCGCCCCAAGCCGGGTCAGCAGCGAATCCTCATCGAAGATGCCCGTGTCCGCGTGACACCGGCAGGCATGACCAGAGGACAATCGATGATCAATACAACACCGGACGCCGCAGACACCATCAGAGAGACGATCAAACTCCGGTACGGCAGCCGGGCCGCCGCGCAGGCGAGTCAGGCCACCAGCGCCGGATCCTGCTGCAGCACCGACTCCAGCTGCTGCGGCGAACGCCCGACCACCGGAGTAAACGACTTCTCCGCCGACATCTACGAACTCAACGACATGGAGGAGGTACCGCTGCGAGCCGCGCTCGCCCGGCTTGGCTGTGCGAACCCGACCGCCGTAGCGGCGCTGCGCCCCGGCGATGTCGTCCTCGATCTGGGTTCGGGCGGCGGGCTGGACGCTCTTCTCGCCGCCCGCCGCGTCGGGCCCGCCGGGCACGTGTACGGCATCGACATGACCGACGAGATGCTTGGTCTGGCGTGGCAGAACGCGGCCGAGGCGGGCGTTGGCAACGTCTCGTTCCTCAAGGGCGACATCGAGCAAATTCCGATGCCCGACGCATGCGTCGACGTTGTCATCTCCAACTGCGTCATCAACCTCGCCGTCGACAAACGACAGGTCGTCGCTGAGACATGGCGGGTGCTGCGACCGGGTGGACGGCTGGCCGTAGCCGACGTGGTGATCCGGGGAGGTTTGCCGGCCGGCTCGGCATTCGCCGACGCGCTCCGCACGGATCTCTACGCATGGGGCAGTTGTGTCGCCGGAGCCCTCAGCGACATCGACTATCTGCGACTGCTGAGCGAGCAGGGCTTCGCCGACCCGCGGATGGACATCCTGCGAGAACACGATGCCACGGATCTCTTTCCCGCTGGCCTCCCGGACTACGCCCAACTGGAACCCGTGGACGTCGTCGAGGCCATTCTGGCCCGCTTCGCCAGCGCGGTCGTACGCGCCGAGAGGCCCTGAGCGCATTTCGTCACCGATGGGGAGGGTTGATGAGCACGCGGTTCATTGTGCTGAGTGGATTCCTCGGCGCCGGCAAGACAACGACGATGACCACGGCAGCCCAACAGCTACGCGCCGCAGGTCACCGTGTCGCCGTGATCACGAACGACCAGGGCGTCGAACTCGTCGACACCGCCGTGGCAGCTGAAGGCCTGGCCGGCGTAGGCGAGGTCACCGGCGGATGCTTCTGCTGCCGCTTCGAAGACCTGCTCGCCGTGATGTCACAGCTAATCCGCCGTCAGGACGCCGATGTCATCATCGCCGAGTCGGTCGGCAGTTGCACCGATCTGACCGCTACTGTCGTCCGACCCCTGGCCGCCCTGCACGGCGACGACTTCTCCATCGCCCCGATGACGACCGTCGTCGACCCCATTCGATACCTGCGCCTGCTGCCCGACCTCGATCGGGGCGACAGCGGAAGCGACCTTACGTACCTGTATCGCAAGCAGCTCGAGGACGCGGCCGTGATCGGCGTCAACAAGATCGACCTGCTCGCGGCCGACGAGGTGGACACGGTCGTGACCTCACTGACCCGCCGATTCCCCCAAGCCGAGGTGGTGACCTACTCGGCGTCCACCCAACAGGTCGCTCCATTGCTCGACTGTTGGACCCGCGACCATACCGCGGACAGCGACGATCTCGACGTCGACTACCAGCGCTACGGCGCGGCCGAGGCCCGGCTGGCCTGGCTCGACCAGACGCTCGATCTGAAGACGCCGAGCAGCCCGTTCGAGCCGGCGGCGTGGATGCGCACCGTATTGCAGGCACTAGCCCGCGGCTGCCGCGCCGAAGAGCACATGATCGGCCACGTGAAGCTGATGTTCCAGGACGCGGCCTCGGGCACACTCACCAAGGCCAGCCTCATCGACTACGACCGGCCTTCGGCCGTCGATCTGGCCGGCGCCGCCACCTCACTCGGCGGTCGGGCGGTGCTCAACGCTCGCGTGGCCTGCGAGCCGGCTCAGCTCGAACACCTGGCTTCGGACACGGTCGCAGAGGCCGACCAGGCATGGGGTGTCCAATCACGGCTCATCAGCCAGCGCTCGTTCAAGCCGGGCCAGCCAGAGCCGACACACCGCATGTTGGTGGGGAACGCGTTCTCCGGCCAGTAAGTCACCCGCTCATGACATCGTTGGCATCGGCCCTAGCAGGCCGGGGAAAGTCGGGTAGCACTGTGAGCATCGATCGCGCCGTCCAGCAGCGATACAGCGCTGCCTCCCAGGTGGCAGAGGCGGGCCTCTGCTGCCCGGTCGACTATGACCCGCAGTACCTCAAGGTCATCCCGTCGGAGGTGCTGGAGAGGGACTACGGCTGCGGTGACCCGGTGAGTTACGTGCAGCCCGGCGAGCACGTGCTCGATCTGGGCAGCGGGGCCGGAAAGGTCTGCTTCATCGCCGCGCAGATAGTGGGATCCTCCGGCTCGGTCCTGGGCGTCGACCTCAACGACGACATGCTGGGCGTGGCACGCGGAGCCCAGGCGGAGGTGGCGCGGCGGCTCGGCTACGGCAACGTCACCTTCGCGAAGGCGCAAATCGAAGACCTCGCTCTGGACCTTGAGTTTCTCGATGGGCACCTGGGCCGTCATCCGGTGCGCTCCTATGATGACGTCCGACAGTTGGAGGAACTGTCGGACCGGCTGCGACGCGACTCGCCTCTGGTGCCCGACGGTAGCGTGGACGTGGTCATATCCAACTGCGTTCTCAACCTGGTGGCTCCACAGCGCAAGCAGGACATGTTCGGCGAGATCGCTCGCGTCCTTCGCCCGGGGGGCCGAGCGGTCATCAGCGACATCGTCAGCGACATCGATGTGCCGACCGCGATGCAGGCCGACCCGCACCTGTGGTCAGGCTGCTACAGCGGGGCCCTGCAAGAGGAACGATTCCTGGACGGCTTCACACGTGTGGGGCTCACCGGGCTGACGATCCTGAAGCGCGAGGCGCGGCCCTGGGAGACGGTGGGGGACGTGGAGTTCCGTAGCGTCACCGTCGCCGCATACAAGCCCCCGGAGAGAAGCGTGCGACCGTCCCCGCACGCGGTGGTCTACCGAGGGCCGTTCGCGACCGTCACCATCGATACGGGCCTGGAGATGGTACGGGGCCGGGTCGTACCAATCGGACCGGACGATCTCCGATCGATCCTCGCCGGCCCCTACTCGGAGCACACGTTCATTCTCGAAGCTGCCGCGGATTCCACCGACGACGCGCTGCAGCACGGGACGGCCACTGAGCCGCCGGTGTACGCGGTACCCGTAGACCAGGCATCTGGGGTGCGGCCGGAGGCTCCCCGGACCCGTTATCGCCTTGTATCCGAATCAGCTGCGTGCGAACGGGTCAACGGCCAGTGTGACTGCTGAGCAGGCCGTTTGAGCTCCTCGGTGACTGGTCAGTTGCCGATCGGCCCACATGCATCCACGCGGGTGGCTTTGCACGCGTCCCAGATAACCTGGTAGTAGGAGTGCTCGACCGGCAGATAGCCGAAGTCACGGTTCGAGCTCACGAGGCACGCCTCCGCGGCGCACCAACCGCGTTGTTCGAGGTACTCGGCGTTGATCTTCAAAGTGGCGGCGCGGATCTTGTCCCGGAGGTCGTCGGGCAACTCGGAACGCGTGACCACCGGTGAGTGCGGAGCACGCACCTCCCAGATCGACTTCAGTTCTCCCTGGGTGACGTCACCTGTGCGAATGGCGTTCTCCAGTTGGGCGTCGGCCACCAGCCCGATGGTGCAGTCGCCTCGCTTGACAGCGCGCGGGATGGTGTTCCCGGCTGGCACGACAAGTCGTTTGAAGTCCTTGTCCGGTATCAGTCCAGCCTTGGCGAACTCGAACAGCGGCAGCAAGGTGGACGTCGAGGCGGGGTCAGGGAAGCACACGGTCTTGCCGCGAAAGTCCTCGAGCGACGATGCCTGATCCGATGCTTTTGTCACGCCGAGGACCACGTATCCGGGCTGGTCACCTTTCCTGTGCTGAAGGAGGCCTGTCGGCTCAATCTTCGCGCCGTTCTGCACGGCGAGGGCGTATGAGAACGCGCCGAGTTGGGCCATGTCGACGGTGCCGGCGATGAGTGCCTCGATGACACCCGCGTAGTCGGCGGCCTGCATGGTCTCGATCTTGATGCCCACCTCCTCGGACAGTGCTCGGATGAACAGGCCGTAGTGGGCGTCGAAGGTGCTCGCCTCGCCGGCGGGCACCGCAGCGAATGTGATCTTGTCGGGCCAGCTTGTCTGCGGCGCGCCCGCGTCGTCTCCGCCGCAGGCGGTAGTCGTGGCAACGAGGGTGGCGGCTACCGCCCAGGTTGTGAAACGGCGTCTTCTGGTCATCGCTGCTCCTCAGCTTGTGGAAACGACGTGATGGTGCGCCAGCTGGTCGAGGAGGCAGCGATGTCTCGGTGGCGCTGGTCGTCCCCGGCTTCCCTTGGCGGTGATGATCTCGCTGTGCTGTCCCTGAGCGGGCGCTACGGCAGATGCGCCTCGACGGGCACTGCTGGGCCCTGAGGACTGTCGGCGGTGTAGTTGGTTTCGCCCGGTTCACGCTGGTAGATCTGCATGACGGCGGCGGTGTCCAGCTCGCTGGTGGGTTGATCGAGGACGGTTCGTCCGGCGCGTAGGCCGAGTACGCGATGTGCCCACCCAAGCGCCATGTCGACCTGGTGCAGGCTGCAGATGACCGTCAGGTGTTCCTCGGTGCAGATGCGCTGCAGAATCTCCATAACTTGCAGAGACGATTCCGGGTCGAGGGACGCGACGGGTTCGTCGGCGAGCAGGAGCTTGGGCTTCTGCATCAGTGCGCGGGCTATCGCCACTCGTTGCTGTTCCCCGCCCGAGAGCGTGTCGGCTCGCTGGAAGGCTTTGTGACCGAGCCCGACCCGGTCCAGGTGATCGAGGGATTCCCGGCGTAGGGCGCGGGGGTAGGTGCCTATGCCGAGCCTCGGCCACCGCAGTCGGCCCAGCGCGCCGGAGAGCACGTTCTCCATGCACGTTATCCGGCCCACCAGGTTGAACTGCTGGAAGATGAATCCCACCTCGCTGCGCAACTCCTGGAGCGCGCGTCCTCGGGCGGTGATGACGTCGGTGCCCAGCACGGACACTGTGCCGGCCGATGGCTGGTGCAGGCCGTTGAGGAGCCGCAGCAGTGTGGATTTGCCCGACCCGGACAGCCCGATGACGGCGAGGAACTGTCCCGCGGGCAGAGTGAAGGTGACATCGTCAACGGCGGTATGGGTGCCGAAGCGTTTGCTGAGGTGGGCGACGGCGACAACCGGCGCCTGGGGTGCGGTGCCGGGTGGTGTCACAGGATCCTCTTTCTGATCAGGTCGGCGCAGCGCTCGACGATGAAGACAGTCGCGAAGATGACGATCAGAACGGCAGTAGTGGTGTGGAACTGCAGGGTGTGCACAGACTGATAGGTGATGAACCCGATCCCACCCGCCCCGACCACACCGACGATCGTCGACGACCGGATGGTGCTGTCCAGCGTGAACAGGACGGTGGACACGAACGATGGAGCCACCTGGGGGATGACGGCGGTGGAGACCTGCTGCGTACGAGACGCTCCGGCCGCGCGAAGTGCCGCGGCAGGCCCCGGGTCGAGGTGCTCGATGGCGTCGGCCATGAGTTTGGCGGTCATCCCGATGGTGGCGAGACCGAGTGCGATCGCTCCGGCGAAGGGACCGAGCCCGAACGCCGAGACGAAGATCAATGCCATCAGCAATGGAGGGAGCCCGCGCGACAGGACGATGACGAACCGGGCAGCGTGGTAGACCGCCGGATGTGGTGCGACGGTGCGGGCCGCGAAAGCCGCGATGGGCACACTGAGCAGGGTTGCGATCGCGGTGGCTGTGACGGCGATGGTCAAGGTTTCGAGTAGGGCGTCGGGCAGCGAGGAGGCGACCGAGGCGAAATCCGGTGGCCAGAAGTCGGCGAAGCCGGCGATGAGTTCCGGCACCGCCCGTAGCACCGTCCAAGGGCTGATTCCCAGCCCGGCGAAGCTGGCTGCGGTTAGTCCGCAAGCCGTGATGATGGCGCCCAGGCGCGTGATGCGGTCGCGGGTCCACGGCGGGGAGAGGCGCTGCCGTCCTGCACCGTCTGTCGACACGGCCCAGACGCTGCTGTCGCGGTGGGTAATTAGCCGGCCACGGATCACTGCGGATAGGCGTTCTACCATGATCACCAGGACGATGATGATCAGAGCGACGCCCAAGCCTTTCTGGTACTGCAGTGTGCGCAGGGTGGTGTACAGCTCGAACCCGATCCCGCCCGCACCAACGAAGCCCAGAATGGCGGAGGCGGCCACGTTCATGTCGAGTCGATACAGGCCGACCGATACGAACGATGGCATCACCTGCGGCAGGACGCCTGTGACAATGATGTGCAGACGCCGTGCGCCGACTGCGGTCAGTGCCTGGGTGACACCAGGGTCGACCTCCTCGATGGTGTCGGCGAAAAGCTTGCCGATCATTCCGGTCGAGTAGACGGCGATCGCCAGCACGCCCGGCAGGACCCCGACTCCCAGCACGCGTACGAAGATGAGGGCGTAGATCAGATCGGGTATGGAACGGGCGCCGAGGATGACCGCGCGGGCCAGTGCCCGCACCGCAGGGTGCGGGGAGGTGTTGCCGGCGGCCAGGAACGCGAGCGGCACAGAGAGCAGTAGCGCCAGGGCGGTGCCGGTGACCGCCATCATGATGGTGTCCAACAGGGGCTTCGCCAGCCGGGCGTAGTCCGGCGTCTCGATGGGCGTCATCCGTGCCAACAGGTTGCCCATGTCGGTCCAGCCCTCGACGAGCCGGGTCGGTTCGACTCCGACCTGGCTGGCCGAGACGACCGTCAACGCCAGGCACATCGCCGCCGCGGCATATGCCGTTATCCGTCGCCGGGTCCAGGGCGGGCTCAGTCGCCGTCGACGTGGTTGACCGGTGTTGTTGGTAGGCGGCGGCCGGTCGACGGTGGCGCTGCCGGGGGGTGCGGACAACGCCGCCGTCCTTTCCTCAGCCGGAAAACGGTCAGCCGCCGAGAGGGCCGCACGCCTCGATCCTGGTGGCTTTGCAGGCATCCCAAATCACCTGGTAGTAGCTTGCCTCCACGGGTATGTAGCCAAAATCGGCGCTGGCGCTGATGAGGCACTTGTCGCCGCTGCAGTGACCGTTTTGCTCGAGCCACTCAGCGTTGATCTTGTTGACTGCGGTCTTGAGCTTGTCGCGCAGTTCCTGGGGCAACTGCGTCCTGGCGGCGAGTGGCGATCCGGGCGCCTGCACCTGCCACACGACCTTGAGGTCGTCTTTGCCGACGTCGCCCTGCCTGATCGCAGTTTCGAGCTGCGCCTGCGAGGCCATTCCCAGATCACAGTCGCCCTTCTGGACCGTCCGGGGGATTGTCGCTCCAGCAGGCACGGTCAGCCGCTTGAAGTCCTTGTCTGGCTCCATATTCACCTTGCTGAACTCGAAGAGCGGGATCAGCGTGGTGGTAGATGCCGGGTCCGGCAGACACACGGTCCGACCCTTCGAGCCTTCCAGGCCGTTGATGGTGCTGGACGACTTCACCAGGCCGTAGATGGTGTAGCCGGCTTTGTCGCCCTTCGCATGGATGCGTACCCCGGATGGCTCCAGCGACGCGCCGTTCTGCACGCCGAGGGCGTAGGAGAACGCGCCAAGCTGCGCGATGTCCACGTTGCCGGCGATCATTCCTTCGATGACGGCGGCGTAGTCGGCGGCCTGGAAGGTTTCGATCTTGATGCCGACTTCCTTCGACAGGGCGGTCACAAATGGGCCGAAGTCATCGTTGAACGTACGCGCCTCACCGCTCGGAGTGGCGGCGAACACGAGCTTGTCAGGCCATTCAGTAGCCGCGTTGCCGGCGGATTCCTCGGTCGAGCAAGCGCCAATGGTTGTCACGGCCGTTATCGAGGCAAGAATCAGGGCGGCAACGCGGGACGTTTTCCACATCAGGTTATGGCTCCAATCAGCCGTTGTGCAGGGGTACGTGCCGACGCGGTCGACCTGGCGGCCAGCCCGGATCACCTGGGCTTTGAGGTGCTTGACCCGCAGGGTCGCCAACTCGCGAGTGGGGCTGATCCGACACGTGGCCCGTGCGTGGGCATGTGGTGCTCAGCACCGTCGCGGCGCCTCGGAGGCGCCCGGCGCAGCCCGGGACTCTCGCCTCACCTGGTACCTCATTGCTGCTCCTACGTGAACGACTCGGGAGGTGGGCGGCGGAGCAGGCTAGCTGAAGACCTCCGGCGCAGGCGCTTGCACGGGCTCGCTGGCAAGGTGAGCCGCCTCCACAGGTGTCGGGATCCGCTGCGTGACGACCGGATACCCGTCGACGACGGTTAGGGGCAGCGGGCAACTGTCCTTGAGTCGCCACAGGGCAACCACCACGTCCGGATATTCCTCGGGGTACTCGGCGGTGAGCAGCTTGGTCCGCATCGGGGTGCCAGCCAGCCCGGCGAAGACGGCGGTCGCCGCACGGTCCTCGGCGTCGTTCTTGACGTAGACCACGATGCCCGCCATGTCGTCTGGAAGCGCCGAGCGGCGGCTTTCCTCCCAGGGAAGAGCCTGGAGGGCCAGCGGATGGGTCGGATCGATCGGACGGTGGTCGCAGCCCAGGTAGTCCTCATTGATGATGAGTTGGCCGAAGGCGAACTCGACCGGGCGCCGCCAGTCGCTCGCGCCGTCCGGACCGAAGGCCCAGTGCTTCTCCGCGACCTGGGTGTGCGCGCCGTAGACCGGCCGGCCCGGGCCGCCCTGGCGTACGGTGCGCCAGCCGTCCCGGGTGCCAAGGGTGGGTATGCCATCAAACCGCTTCCGGGTGCCTGCGTCCTCATGCCGCAGGTCGACACCAAGGTGGTCCACGAACGGTCGGGGCAGGGTGACCGCACCCCTGATCAAATCGTCCTGGGAGATTGGAAATGAGGAAAAGATGACGTTGATGCTTCCGGGTAGGCGGTACTTGACGTAGCCGGGCGCCTTCCAGCGCTCAAGCTCACCGTGTACGCCGAGTTCGGCATGCGGCAGGTCGGCCAGGTCGTCGACCTTCACGTGGATGTGCAGTGAATCCGCAGCGGCCACGGCCTCGGCATACACGTACGCGTCATCGATGAGAGACAGCACCTGATCGGGTTCGCGACGGGCGAGCAACTGCCGGCCGACCAGGTATTCCAGTTCCTGTTCCACGCGTGCAGGGTCGAACGCCATGGCGTCGGTTCCTCCCCCGTGCCACTGCGACCGGATCCATTTACGAACGCGGTCATCATCAGTGGAATCTGATGTCACTCGTTCTGGTTGAGGCTAATGGGGTGGCCATCGATGGGGCAAGCCTCGTACTGGCATCTGGCCGGACACCGGCTGTCCGGTTAGCGTCATACCTGGCGAGTGACCTGCACAAAGGTGTCGTGATAGGACGATCCGCCTGCCTCGGTCAGGCTGTCGTCCGTGAGCAGGTTGACCGTGGCGCCATCGTTTCGGCCGGGGCTCACAGTCCAGGCCCCGAAGACCGCCGCGACCACTCCCGGCAGCACGCAGGTGCTGACCCGGGCGTAGAAGCTCAAGGAGTCTTGCTGGTTGTGCACGTGCACCGGATCGCCGTCGGCGATGCCACGTTCGTCCGCGTCGTCTGGATGTAGGTCCAGCCACGGGCCCCCGTCGCGCCGCCCCCGCTCGGTGTCCGCGTAGGTGGAGTTCATGGAACGCAATCCTTTGACCGACAGCAGCTGCAACGGCCAACGAGCATCGGTGGGCTGTGCGGGCAACGCTGTCGAGGCCGCGCGGGCTCCGGCGTCAAGATGGGCCCGCCGGTCGGAGGTGGGAAAGCCATCGACAAAGGGAACATAGGGTTGCGGCAGGTTGAGACGCTGCCAGCCGCCGTGCTCGGCAAGGCTGGCCGCGGTGATGCCGGTCAAAT
Organism: Micromonospora sp. NPDC049171; assembly: GCF_040648275.1. Taxonomy (NCBI): domain Bacteria; kingdom Bacillati; phylum Actinomycetota; class Actinomycetes; order Micromonosporales; family Micromonosporaceae; genus Micromonospora; species Micromonospora sp. NPDC049171. Next base: position 372,491 of record NZ_JBEZDJ010000003.1, on the reverse strand, counting down.
GCGGGTGCGGTGAGTCCAGCGCGGTGGCGATGAGATCTTCGTCGGTGTCGCGGAAGCATGGATTGACGAAGCCCATCCGCCTGGCGAGGTCGCGAAAGAGGTCGGTGACGCTGATCGCGTCCCCGGGTGGTGCCACCGCCGGAAGATTGAGCGTGAGGTCGACATGCCCCCACGACTTCATCAGGTCGAGATGCTCCAGCTGGCTTGTCGCCGGAAGCACGATGTCGGCGTATCGGGCCGTGTCCGTCAGAACATGCTCGTGGACAACTGTGAACAGATCGTCACGCCTCAGCCCGGCGCGGACCAATCGCTGTCGGGGCAGGATCACCGCTGGATTGCTGCCGTGCACGAACAACGCTCGCACCGGCGGATCCAACTCCGGATCCGTGAGGGCCCGGCCCAACTGCACCATGTTGATCCGACGGCGCGGACCCGGGGCGAGGTGCGGCATCTTGAGGCCCACCATGTTGAAGGCGTCCATGAAGTGCGGCGAGGTGTGGTAGGCCAGCCCTCCACCATGCTTGCGCCAGGCCCCCGTCAGCGACGGTAGACAAGCGATAGCGGCGTACGCGGCCGCTCCGTGCGTGTGGTGCTCCATGCCGACCAGCAGTCGGATCAGCGATGGGCTGCCGATGGCGTATTCGTGGGCCAACCTGACGATGTCCTGTGCGCGAAGGCCGGTGATCTCCGCGGTGCGTGCCGGGGTGAACTCGGCAACGGCGGCGCGCAGCTCGGCAACTCCACTGGTGTGTGTGGCGATCCACCGCTCATCGGTGAGCTCATGCTCGAAGATCACGTGTGCCAGACCGAGTGCGAGTGCGGTGTCGGTACCAGGGCGGGGAGCGATGTGCCAGTCGGCGGCGCGTGCCGTCCGGGTGGCGACCGGGTCGATGACGATGAGCCGGGCACCCGCCTGTCGGGCCCTGAGCATCGCCGGCCAGAGGTGTTGCGTGGTGACGACAGGGTTGGCACCCCACACGATGATCAGCCGGGCATGCTCGGCATCCTCGGGCAGCACCCCGGTGGTGGTCCCGTTGACTGCGGCGACCCCCAGTCCGCCGGTAGGCCCGCAGATCGCCTTGACGAGCTCAGTAGCGCCCAGCCGGGCGAAGAACCGTTCACTCATCGATTTCGACTGCAGCAGGCCCTGGGTGCCCTCGTAGCTGAATGGCACGACCGCCGCCGGACCGACGTCGAGGACGATCCCGGCCAGCCGCGCCGCGACCTCTTCGAGGGCCTCGTCCAGGTCGATCTCGGCGAATCGCCCATCGCCTTTGTCACCGGTGCGTCGCAGTGCCCGGGTCAGGCGCTGCGAACTGTAGACCCGGTCTTCCAGATAGCCGGCAACCTTGCCGCACAGCCGACCGGCGGTCAGTGGATGGGCGGGATTGCCCTGCAGCGCCACCGCCCGTCCGCTGTCATCGACCCTGACCAGCCAGCTGCACCGGTCCGGGCAGTCATGCGGGCACGCTCCAGTTACGGTGCGGGACACGGTAGGCCTCCTGGGAAGGTGCGCGTGCCGGATGACCCCTGCGGCAGGATTCAGGACGGCAGCAGACTGGGTGCCGGGCCGTACGTCTTGCCGTTGGTGAATCGAGCCAGTTCCTCCAGCGTCGGCAGTCGCTGCGCTACCACCGGGTGCCCGTCTACCACCGTCAGCGGCAACGGCCACGAACCCATGTGTGCGGCGACCTCGGCAACCACCTCCGGACGCGCGCCGGACTCGTCACGGGCGAGCAGGCGGGTGCGCATTCGACAGCAGTCGGGCGGGTCCGCGAGCAGGTCGAACGTCGCCAGGGCCGACCTGCTCTCATCCTCGTCGTTGACGTAGACGACCAGTCCCTTGGAGTCATCAACAGGCGCCGCGCAGGCGGCGCCGATCTCGGTCAGCGGAATACCTACAGGCTGTACGTTCACGAGGTGCCTCCCCGAATCGGCAAACGTCTGTACAAGCGCAGCTCCCGTCGCCAACATCAATATTGGCTGATGTAAGCAACTTCGGCGATGCTATCGGTCGCTGACGAGCGTGGGCAAGACATGAATCCGACAGGCCATTCGCGTTCTGACGGTCGGTGAGGGTGGGGAGCGACCAGCGGTTGAGGTCGTCTCGGATTGACCGCGACGAGAGGAAACCCGCAGCGGCCGACGCACGGTCCACCAGCGGTTGTCGTTTCCGGCAAGCCCGCCGCGCCGTGCGCCGCAAGTTCGCCCCTGGCAACGCGTGGGCGACGATGGTGCCTGCCGGGAGTCGTTGCGGCGCACATTCCGCCTACGACGCCGTGGTGTCCCTGCCCGCCGAGCGGGTGTCCGCGGCGGAGGGGGCGACGAGTTCCCCCTCCGCGATCGGCGACGGCTCTCCGGCCCGGGCGAGGATGCCGGCCGCGGCTACGAGGCAGCTGCCACCGATAGCGACGAGGACTGTCGTGTAGCCACCAGGGCTGACCAGCAGGGCTGCGGCGCCGAGCGGCGCACCCGCCTTGGCAAGAGTCGTGGGCACGGCCAAGGTGCCCGCGATGCTCGCATAGGTGGTCGTCCCGTAACGGTCGGCGAGTAAGGCGGGCGTGGCGAGGCTGGCCACGCCGAAGCCGAGTCCGAAGCCGATCACCGCCACGATCGCCCCGATCCGGCTGCCACCGACAATCGGGAGGGCCAACGCGGCGCCGGCCTGGATCCCGAAGACGATCGCGACGACAGTGGTCGTACGGACACGACGCTGCGCACCGGTGAGAATCAGGCGTCCCGCGACCGACAGGACGCCGAGCAGGCCGGCGACCGTCGCGGCGAACGTTCCCGGATGCCCCACGCTGATGAGGAACCCGACCAGGTGAACGGTTATGGCGGCCACAGCCGCGGTGTGCGCGACGAATGCGACCGCCAGGCACCAGAATCGGCCGTCCCGCAGCGCCGCCCGGATCAGTGCGCGCCGCCTCTCCGGGGTGGCGCTTGGCGATTTCGCCTTGAGGTGCGGCGGCCTGCGCACGGCACTCACGTGCAGCGGTATGGCGATCAGACCGTAGACCACGGCCAGTACGACCAACGTGGTACGCCACTCAAACCGGGCGACGAGCTGGCCGGTAAGCGGCAGGAAGATGGTGCTCGCGAAGCCGGCGATGACGATCATCAGCAGTAGCGCCTTGGCGCGCCGTGCCGGGTCGAACCAGGAGACGATGATCGCCGATGCCGGCTCGTACAGCACCATGGCCATGGTGAGGCCGATACCGATCAGCACGGCGTACAGCTGCGCGACGGTACGGACCTGAGACCATGCCACGACGAGTCCGGTCGCCGCCAGGGAACCGACGGTCATGAGAGCCCTGCCGCCGTGCCGATCGAGCCATCTTCCGACCGGCACAGCCATGACCGCCCAAGCGAGAATCGCCGCGGTCAGAGCGCCCGTGACGGTGGTGGTAGAGGCGTGCAGGGTCGCCGCCATCGGGTGGAGCAGGACTGCGAAGGTGTAGTAGAGGACGCCGTAGCCAACGGTCTGAGTGACCGCCAACGCGGCCACGATCCGCCACCCCTGGAACAGGCCGCCGCCGGTGGGACCTCCGGCAGGCGCTGTTTGCGTGATGGGCATCAGCAGCTGCAGATGTCGGATTGTCCTGTCCCCGCCGGAGACTCATCCACCAGTTCGATCAGGGTTCGGTGCCCGGTCAGCCGGCGACCGGGGAAGCCGGTCGCGGACTGACCGCTCGCCGGCGCGGCGCAGCCGCTGGTGGCGACATCGACGTCTTCCGTGCTGCTCGTGCACACGCCCGCTTCGGGCAGGTTCAGTTGGCTTTCGCGTGCCGCGTCCCAGTCCCCGGCCAGCGCGGCGACAACCGAGCGGGCCTGTTCGTAACCTGTGGTCAGGAGGAACGTCGGGGCGCGACCGTAGCTCTTGACGCCCACGGCGTAGTAGCCCGGCTCAGAGTGGGTGAGTTCGTTGACGCCGTGCGGCGCGACGGTGTCGCAGGTGTGCGCGTTCGGGTCGATCAGCGGTGCGAGGGCACGGGGGGAGCCGAGGATCGGATCGAGATCCAAGCGCAGTTCCGAGGCGATGGTGTGGTCGGGGCGAAAACCGGTCGCTGCCACGATCCGATCCACCACAAGGCGGCGGACCCCGTCGAAGACACTCACCCCGCCACCCGCCGACGGCACCAGCGTCTGCACCGAGAAGCCGGTTACCAGCCGGATTCGCCCCGTTTCGACGTGTTCACGTAGCCGGGTGGCAAGTGCGCCTCGGGCAGGCAGCGGATCCGACTCGCCGCTGCCATAGAGCCGGTCCGGCCTGGCAGCCCGGATTGCCCATGTCACGGTAGTTCCCTCTGACATGCCAGCCAGATCGGCCAGGGCGAGGAGCGTATTCGCGGCCGAGTGGCCGGATCCCACGACCAAGGTGTGCGCACCGGTAAACCGGTCGATGGCGGAGCCAAGGACGTCGGGCAGGGCGTGCTCGAGCAGGCTCCGAGCGGCGGCCTCTCCATGAGCCGGGATGCCAGAGGCTCCGAGAGTGTTCGGCATACCCCAGGTGCCGGAGGCGTCGACGACAGCTCTGGCCAGCATGTCCTCACCGTCGCTGAGGCGAACCAGGAACGGTGTTGATTCCCGCCGGCTGGAGCTGACCCGATCCAAATTCAGCCTGGTGACCGCTACGACTTGCGTGCCGTAGCGCACACTCGGTCGCAAGGCCGGCAGTTCAGCAAGTGGCTGAAGATACGCCTCAGCGAGTTGGGCCCCGGTCGGCAGGTCGTCCGGCTCCGGCTCCACCCAACCGGCCGAGTCGAGCAACCGTCCGGCTGCGCGGTCGATGTTGTACCGCCAGGGGGAGAACAGCCGAACGTGTCCCCACTGCCGGACGGCGGCAGCAGGGCCGTCGCCGGCTTCCAACAGCGCGAACGGGATTCCACGCTCGTACAGGTGTGCGGCGGCGGCAAGGCCCACTGGCCCCGCACCGATCACCACGACGGGCAGGTCTTCCAAACGAGCGTTCACAACAGCCCCCGCAATGGCATTCCTCGAACAGTTCGGCGCACCGTGGTGGCCGGGGCCGAACCAGCATGGTCAACTGATGACGTGGGCGTGACGGCTCAGCAGATGAGGGTCACGTCTCCCCGGCACAACGTCCTGCCAGTTCCCATGGTGGCGGCCTATCCGCCTGCGCAAGCCATGATCCGAAAACCGGGACGTGCCGGTGCGGCTCGCGGTTGTCCCTGGTCGGATCTCCAACCACTTGGCCCGTCTGCGGACCCGCCGCCCAGTCGTTGCCGAACGGCGGGGTCGACGTGTGCTTTACCGCATCGGCAACCCCCGGCTGCGCCTGTTGCTGGACCCCGCTGACGAACTGTCCGCCGACACCGTCGACCTGAACGGCTGCGAGCACGCCGACACCAGCGCCTGGTCCTGACCCGATGGGGCGCAGTGTCCCAACGGCAGAGCGATACATGACATCAGACGGCGTCGGGCATCGGGACGTGCGACGCCGTCAATCAGACTGATTGGTTCGTGCTCGAACGTCAGCGGGAAGCAGCTCCGCCAGGAGGCTCTTGACGCGGTGACGGATCTCATCGCGGACCTCGCGCACAGTTTCAATGCCCTGACCCGCGGGGTCGGTAAGTTGCCAGTCCTCGTACCGCTTGCCAGGAAAGACGGGGCATGCGTCCCCGCAGCCCATGGTGATGATCACGTCGGAGCTTCTGGCGAGGTCGTACTCCAGCTTGCGCGGAGTGTTGGCAGTGATGTCGATACCCACCTCGCGCATGGCCTGCACCGCGACAGGGTTGATCTGTTCGGCGGGTTCCGACCCGGCTGAGCGGACCTCGACGGTGTCGCCGCCGAGGTGGCGGAGCCAGCCGGCGGCCATCTGAGAACGGCCGGCATTGTGTACGCACACGAATAGAACACTGGGCTTGCTCATCGCTGTTCTTCCTTTCTATCAGGATGTCTGGCTGGCAACGCCGGCTGCGTGCTCGTCGGCGGACGGGTGCTGGACATGCACCTCGTCGGCGCGGTGATCAACCTGCGGATACAGGGCGAGGAGGAGGGCCACCCCCAGGAGGAGCCCGCCGAGTTGAGCCAGGATGAACGCGGGAACGGAGGAGGGGTCGATGCCGGCAAAGGTGTCGGTAAACGCCCGGGCAAGGGTGACGGCAGGGTTGGCGAACGACGTTGATGACGTGAACCAGTAAGCGGCGCCGATGTAGGCGCCGACGGCAGCGGGAGCGGCGAGGGAGCGGCCAGCGCGGGCAAGGGCGAAGACCAGCAGGATGAGCCCGGCCGTGGCGACCACTTCACCGAGCCACAGGTGCCCGGCGGACCTTTCCTTGGTCGACCATTCGACCGCGGGTAGCGCGAACATCAGGTTGGCCAGGATCGAGCCGCCGATAGCGCCCGCGCTTTGGGCGGCGATGTAGCCGCACAGTTCCCGGGTGGTGAGGCCGCTACGGGTACGGCGACCGAGGAACCAGTCGGCGGCGGAGACGACGGGGTTGAAGTGCGCGCCGGATACCGGGCCGAAGATCAGGATGAGTGCGCCCAGGGCGAGGGCGGTCGCGACGGAGTTCTCCAGTAGCTGTAGGCCGGTGTCGTTGGGTGACAGGGTGGTGGCCATGATTCCGGAGCCGACGACGGCGGTGACGAGCAGTGCGGTGCCGAGGAATTCGGCGAGGAGTCGCCGCCAGGGTGCTTCGGTGGTCATCAGGGTGGTGCTCCGGTTCTGAGAGGTCGGCGGGCTGGTCCTGCGGCCTGGACGGTTGGTTCGCTGGCTTGGGACGAGGCCGGGGTTATCCGGTGGTGGGGATGTCGAGTTGGTCGAGGAGGCGGCGGACGCGTCGCTTGAACTCGCCGCGTACGGGTCGTATCTCGGCGACGGTGTGCCCGAAGGGGTCGTTGAGGTCCCAGTTCTCGTAGCGGGTGCTGGGGGAGTCGCCGCAGCCCATGGTGATCACGATGTCGGCGGCGCGGACGGCTTCGTCGGTCCAGGGTTTGGGGTACTCGCCGGAGATGTCGATGCCGCGTTCGGTCATCGCGGTGATGGCGGCGGGGTTGACCTCGATGCCGGGTTCGGATCCGCCGGGCCAGGCCACGGCGCGGTCTCCGGCCAGGTGGGTGAAGAAGCCAGGGGCCATCTGGCTGCGGCCGGCGTTGTGGGTGCCGAGGAACAGGACGACGGGGCGGCCGTCGTGGTGGAGTCCTTCGACTCGGGCCAGGGCGTGCAGGCGTTGGCGGGCGAACCGTTCGGCGAGCAGGGGGAGGAAGTGGGCACGCTGCCGTTGGTGGCGAACTGGTCGTCGCTTTGCGTGTAGGGGCCGTTCGATGGTCTCGGTGCCGTAGGTGCCGTCGAACCCGGCGGCGAGCCGGGTGGCGGCGGTGTGCAGCGCGAGTTGCCGGTCGACGGACAGGTCTTCGCGCCGGTCGTGGGCGGTCAGGTCAGGCATGGGACGCTCCGGGCTCGAGGGCGGGCGCGAGGCGGTCGATGCGTCCGGCGAGGTCGGTGAATGCGGCCTCGAACGCGGCGTCACTGTCGGCCGGCGCGGGGTCGGGCACGGACCAGTGCAGCCGGGGCCGGACGGTCTCGGTGAGGTCTTCGTGGGCGTTGTCGCAGACCGCGATGACCAGGTCGCCCTCGTGCACGACATCGGCGACGTGCGCGGTACCGGTCGGGTTGAGCGTGAGGCCGTGCCGGCTCGCGACCTTGATCGCCCGAGGGTGCACCCGTGGGGCGGGTTGAGTGCCGGCGGAGGCGGCCGGGATTCGGGCGCGTTGGGCCCAGAGCGCGGCGGCGAGCTGGGAACGCGCGGAGTTGTGGGTGCACACGAACACCACCCGCGCCGCCTCGGCCAGCGGCGGGGGAGTCAGCGCCGCGAGGGCCTCGGGTTCCAGGCGCAGGTAGGTACGCCGCCGGTCACCCTCGGACCGGGTCCGTACCAGGAGGCCGGCGTCTTGCAGCACCTTCACGTGGTGCGCGACGAGGTTCGTGGGCAGGCGCAGGGCGCGGGCGATCTCGCCGGGGGAGGCGTCGCCGACGGTGAGGGTGTCCACGATGGCGAGGCGGGCCGGCTCGCCTAGGGCGGCGTGGATCCGCGCCCGTCGCCACAACGAAGATGACTCAGCGTCCATTGACTCAATGGTTGCTGAGTTGGTTTGCGAAGTCAAGTCACCCGTTGTGCGGTGGTCACCCCTCCGGACAGCGTGGGCGCCTCGGGGTCAAGCCTTCTCCTGGTCCTGCCCGATCGCGGACAAGGGTGTAGTACTGAGTGATCAGAGGGCTAAGGCGGCGGTGTGCACGAAGGCCCGGCCGGGTTGCCGCTCGTCGGGGAAGACGCGCGAACGAGCGGTCTGGGCAGGTGGGCGGCCCGTCAGGAGGAGATTTGCCCACCGCTTAATTCGTCGGGCTTACGATCGTGTCCAGCCGATCGAACAGTTGCGTGATCACCCCGGCGGCGAACAGCCCACCGGTCTCCGCCAGCCGTAACTGCTGCTCCGCCGCCGGCAGCGTGCACGCCTGCGGCGCCCATGACCCTCAATTGAGGTCCTCACCTCGCTCATCGTGGAGTGCAGGCGGCGTCGACCGTCAGCAGCGACGCGAGCTGTCGCATGATGCCCGGTCGGGGCCGGTAGTACACCCAGGTGCCACGACGCTCGGCGTCGACGAGGCCGGTCTCGCGCAGGGTCTTCAGGTGGTGGGAGATTGTGGGTCCGGTCAGGTCGAACGCCGGGGTGAGGTCGCAGACGCAGGTCTCCCCGCCGGGTGCCGAGGCGATCATCGACATGAGCTGGAGCCGTACCGGGTCGCCGAGAGCCTTGAAGGCCGGCGCGAGCACAGCGGCGGTCTCGGCGGGGATCCGCTGCTCGCTGATCGGCGCGCAGCAGGGCGCACCCTCGTCGAGGTCGGTGAGGCGCAGCGCTGTCCCGGTCTGCTTTGACATCTCTCTAGGTTGACAGATCTCGAAACAACGTGCAACTCTCTGATTCGAGCAACTTCGAGACAGTATCTGCGAGAGCATGAGGAGAGCGCCATGTTCCGGGCAAACCGACGCCGCGCGGCCGACATCGCGGCGCGGTTCTGCGACGGCTGCGCCGAGTTCACCGCGGCAGCCGAGCGGGCCCGCCGCCGCTACGACCGCAACCGCACCGACATCCACGCGCTGATCTGGCCGCGCTGATCACCGAGCGCCCAGTCCGCCCAACTATTTCGAACAGCATCGAGACAGCAGGAGTTGTTGTGAGCATTCACCTGGAAGGCCTGCCCGTCGTCGTGATCGGCGCGGGACCGGTGGGCCTGGCCGCCGCCGCCCACCTGCACGACCGCGGCCTGCCCTTCACCGTCCTCGAAGCCGGGGACGGTCCCGCCGCCGCCGTACGCCAGTGGGGGCACGTGCGGCTGTTCTCCCCGTGGCGCTACAACATCGATCGCACCGCCGGCCGCCTCCTTCAGGACGCCGGCTGGGTCGAGCCCGACCTCGACATCCTCCCGACCGGCGAACAACTCGCCACGGACTACCTCCAGCCCCTGGCCGACCTCTCGGAGCTGAAGCCACACATCCGCTACGGCACCCGGGTCGTAGCGGTGACCCGATTCGGCCTCGACCGGGTCCGCACCACCGGGCGGGAGACCGCCCCGTTTCTGATCCGCCTGAGCACCGGCGAAGACCTCCTCGCGCGGGCGGTCATCGACGCCTCCGGCACCTGGGCCACCCCCAACGTCCTCGGCGCCTCCGGAATCCCCGCCCACGGCGAGACCGACGTGGCCGCGCTGCTCGACCACGCCTTGCCCAACGTTCTCGGTGCCGACCGTGACCGGTTCGCCGGCCGGCGAACCCTGGTTGTCGGCGCCGGCCACTCGGCCGCGAACACACTCCTATCCCTGGCCGACCTAGCTGAACAAGAGCAGGGGACCAGCATCAGCTGGGCGATCCGCGCGACCAGCCCCGCCCGCACCTACGGCGGCGAGGCAGCCGACGCACTCCCGGCACGGGGGGCTCTCGGCACCCGGCTACGCGAGCACGTCGAAGCGGGCCGGATCGACCTGGTCACCGGGTTCTCCGTCCACTCCCTGACGTTGCTGCCGAACGGTGGGGTGGAGGTGTCGGACGGATCCCGCACGATCGAGGTCGACCAGGTCGTGGCCGCCACCGGATTCCGCCCGGACCACACGATCGTCTCCGAACTCCGCCTCGACCTAGACCCGATCATGGGCTCCACCCGGGCGCTCGCCCCGCTGATCGATCCCAACGAGCACTCCTGCGGCACCGTCCCGCCGCACGGCGTCGACGAACTCGCCCACCCCGAACCTAACTTCTACGCCATCGGCGTGAAGAGCTACGGCCGCGCCCCCACGTTCCTCATGGCCACCGGCTACGAGCAAGCCCGTTCCGTCGTCGCCGCGCTCGCCGGTGACTGGGCCGCCGCCCGCGACGTCCAGCTCGACCTGCCGGAAACCGGTGTCTGCAACAGCAACCCGGTCATCGGCGACGACACCATCGCCGACTCCGGCGGCTGCTGCGCCACAGCGGCAGCAGAGCCCGTGACGATCTCCACGGGGAGAGGGCTCGCCACCGGCATCTCCGGCGGTCTACTCACCGCGCCGCTCGCCCTCGTCGACGTGTCCACAAACACGCAGGCATCCGACGGGTGCCGCGGCAGCTGACCAGGATGCCCCGTGCGGAAACGGTGGCCACCGACACCCATCCCGGTGGCCACCGGATCGCAGGCGTTTCGCAACGAAGTGCGGGCCTGAGCTGCTGCTGACCGGCACCGCCTCGACCTTGAAGACCGCAAGTCGTTAGCAGGCAGGCCCGCCAGCGCCGGCGTCCGGCACGCCCAGATGGCCCGGGCGATCCTGCGGGGCTACGACGTGGACGAGCCGGACGCGACGCATGCGGTCCGAATGTTGGGCAGCGTCTTCCACGGCTACGTCAGTTTGGAGCTGGCCGGTGGTTTCGCGCACAGCGCCCCCGCCGCGCAGGAATCCTGGGACTGGATCGTGGATGCGCTCGACGCGCTGTTACGCAACCGCAGCACTACCTGACCCGGACAACGGCCGCACCGCCGCAAGCGGTTCGCTGCGCGGCGCGCCGATGAACACCGAGATTTCGGTCGAAAGGCTTGAGGCAATGCCCACCGAACGCCAATGGATCACCCCGGTCACCGCGGATTTCCTGCGCGGCTTTGTCGACGTGGAGTCGACCGCGCGCGGTCTGCTGCCGCACCGGCTGACCGCCCAGGCGCGCCGGCAGATCCCCGACGACCAACTGGCCATGGCCGAGGCCCAGCCCTCCGGTGTGCGGCTGGCGTTCCGTACCCGGGCCACCACGATCGAACTGGACACGCTGCCCACCAAACGGGTCTACCAAGGCTTCCCACCCCCGGCGGACGGCGTCTACGACCTGCTGGTCAACGGCCGCCTGGCCGCGCAGGCCTCGGTCCCCGAGGGCAACGTCCGGACGGTTACCGACATGTTCACCCAAACCTCGGTGCTGACCGAGGGGCCGGCCGGCACCGCCCGCTTCGCGGATCTGCCGGCGGGGGAGAAGGACGTCGAGATCTGGCTCCCGCACACGGAGATCACCGAGCTGATCGCGCTGCGCACCGACGCGCCCGTTGAGCAGGCCCCGCCCAGCGGGCGCAGGACGTGGCTGCACCACGGCAGTTCCATCAGCCACGGCTCGAACGCCGCTCATCCCAGCGCCATCTGGCCAGCCCTGGCCGCGGCTGCGGGCGGTGTGGAGTTGGTCAACATGGGGTTCGGCGGGAGCGCGCTGCTCGACCCGTTCACCGCCCGCGCGATGCGCGACATCCCGGCGGACCTGATCAGCCTGAAGATCGGCATCAACATCGTCAACAGCGATGTGATGCGTCTGCGCGCCTTCGCTCCCGCGGTCCACGGTTTCCTCGACACCGTCCGCGAGGGGCATCCGACCACACCTCTGCTGGTCGTGTCGGCCATCCTGTGCCCGGTCCAGGAGGACACGCCCGGCCCCCTCGCGCCGGACTTCGAGGGCGGGACCCTGCGGTTCAAGGCCACGGGCGATCCGGCCGAGCGCAGCGCCGGGCGGCTGACGCTCAACGTCATCCGTGACGAACTCGCCCGGATCGTCGAACAGCGCACGGCCGACGACCCGAACCTGTACTACCTCGACGGACGGGACCTGTACGGCGAGGCGGACTACGCCGAACTCCCGCTGCCCGACGAGGTGCACCCCGACCCTGCTGGACATCGCCGTATCGCCGAGAACTTCGCGCGGCTCGCGTTCGGCGACGGTGGCCCCTTCGCCACCAAGACCGGCTGACCATGTGGGGTGCGCCGAGCGACCTCAGGGTCTGGTCACGTCGACCGGGGCCCTTCGCCTGGTCCGCGCGCTCCGCGGGTGTGCCGGCGGTCACGAGGCTGCCGGCGACAAACGCCCTCGTCGAAGAACTCCGCCACGTTTCGGCCATGATCGGCGATCAGGTTGCCGGCGTGGTCGCGGTGCCACCGGCACGACGACGCCCGATCCTGGAAGTCGACGGTGAACATCCGTCCATAGAACGCGAACCGCCGCCCATCCGCAGCCGGGGTGAACCGTTGTGGCCGTAGCTTCCGCTGCCCGGCGGCACCGTGAGCACACCCGAATGACACAAATGCGAAAGGCGCTCTCAGTGTGCTGATGCTGCCTTCCGGGCCTCGGATAACTCGCGCCCGAACGCACGGACCTGGCACCTCGAAATGCCGAGACTGCGAATACGCACACGCCCTCCTCGGCCGGTCGTATGGTGACCGAGAGGCTGCCGTCGGGACATCTTCCATGCTGAAGGGGAGTCGGTCGCGATGCGAGGAATCAGCGACGAGTTCTTCTTTACCATGGCAGAAGTCTCTGGTGCTCTTGTCGGCACACTTCTCGTCGGAGTCTTCTTCTACCTCGACTCCGACCTGCACAAGACCCGCAAGGGCTCAGCTGCGGCCGACCGCTACATGCGCTCAGGAGTGCGGTGGATCTTCTTGGTCTCGGCCGTGCCGCTCATCGTGTCGCTCACACTCGCCGGCCTGGAGCCGATCTGGGGTGCTCTTACTTTCATCGCGCTCTCGGTCGTGCTGGTTGCCTCAACTGCCGACACGACCTACCGCACAGTCGCTCGCGGCGGCTCGGCCATATCAACCGCGTTCGTTGTCAACGAAGTCGCCACCACGGCAGCGGTCGTCGTCCTTGTCACGTTGCCCTGGGTGCTTGGTGGCTGGGTGCCACCGCCAGCTGCCTTCGTACCCTCGCTTCTGCTGGCCTTGGGATCTGGCTTTTTCAGCATTGTGGCGCTCGTCATGACGCTCTTCGGGCCGGCCCGGCATGACGACGCCCCTGCATAGCACCCGCCGTGCGCTCGTGCAGGCTTCGCCCTGATCGAGGGGCGCTGCACGGTGCGATGGCCGATTACGGAAGCTGGGGTCCTCGCTGGAGAGTTGCTGATTCACGCCACGGCTGGCGCGATGCTCGCACGAACGGCTCCGAAGATTTCCCGCGCGACGTAGCGCTTGAAGCTGCTCGACGGCGCCGCGAAGTGGTCATCCATCCAACCGGAATCATGCTCCCCGGCCGGTCTATCAGGGTATGAACTGCGGCACCACGTCGGCGAGTGCATGGTCGAGGATTTCCAGGCCCAGGTCCAGCTCTGCGTGGCTGGAGGTGAGCGCTGGCGCGATGCGGAAGACGCCGCCCATGCCCGGCAGCTGCACCACGTTCATGTGCAGGCCCAACTCCAGGCAACGCCCGGTCACCGCGGCGCCCAACGCGTCGGCCGGTCGTTTCGACTCCCGGTCCCTGACCAGCTCGAGCCCGACCAGCAGCCCGCGGCCGCGCACGTCGCCGACCACGGGGTGCCGTTGGCCGATTTCCTGAAGACCCTTCCGCAGGTACGAGCCCAGTTGCGCCGCCTGTTCGTCGAGCCGGTCATCCTCCAGCACGTCCAGGACCGTGTTGCCGACCGCAGCCACCAGCGGGTCTGAGACGTGGGTGGTGAAGAAGAGGAAGCCGCGCTCGTGCGCCGTCTGCTCGATCTCCGGGCTGGTCACCACAGCGGCCAGCGGCAGGCCGGCGCCGAGCGTCTTGGACAAGGTCAGGATGTCCGGCACGACGCCGTCGCGCTGGAACGCGTACCACTCTCCGGTGCGGCACAGACCGGTCTGCGCCTCGTCGAGGATCAACAGCCCGCCCCGCTCGTGCACCTTGTCGCGCAGCGCCACGAGGTATCCCGGCGGTAGGTCGATCACCCCGCCGGAGCTGAGGATCGGCTCAACGACGCACGCCGCCAGGCTGCCCACCGACTGGGCGTCGAACAGCTCGAACGCGAACTCCAGCTGATGCCCCCAGTCCAGCTCGCCGTTGGGAAAGGTGAAGTCGGGACGGTACGCGTTCGGCGTGGGGATCGCGAAGTTGCCGGGCGCCGCGGGCCCGTACCCCTTGCGCCCCGAGCTGTAGGTGGCGCTCGCCGCAGCCTGCGTCATCCCGTGCCAGGACCGGGCGAACGAGATGATTTCGTGCCGGCCGGTGACCAGCTTCGCCATCCGGATCGCCGCCTCGTTGGACTCCGCGCCGGTGGTGAGCAGCAGGACCTTGTCCAGCGGCGCGGGCAGCGAGCCGGCGAGGCGGCGTGCCAGCTCGACCACGGGTCGGCTCAGCATGCCACTGAACAGGTGGTCGAGAGTGGCTGCCTGCCGCTGGATCGTGGCTACGACGGCCGGGTGGGAGTGGCCGAGGATCGCGCTCATCTGCCCCGACGTGAAGTCGAGCAGGCGGCGGCCGTCGGCGGTGAAGACGAAACTGCCCTCGGCGCGGTCGATGATCTCGCGTACGAAGCTGCCCGCGCCGATGTAGCGGACCAGGTGACGATCGGCGTCGGACCAGAACGAATCAGCCATGGATCGACGCTAGGCAGCCAGGACAGGCACGTCCATCGCACATTTCCGCTGTCGCTGTTAAGCAAAGCCGTACAGTCGGCGGTCATGACGCTGAATCCGTGGCGACTGCGCCTGCTCGCCGACCTGGCGACCTACGGCACCGTCCGGGCCGTTGCGCAGCGCGGCAACCTGAGCCCGTCGGCGGTGTCGCAGCAGCTGATCACGCTGGAACGGGAGACCCGGACCGCGCTGCTCGAACGCACCGGGCGGCGGGTGCGGCTCACTGCGGCCGGAATGTTGCTCGCCGGCCGGGCTCGGGAGATCCTCGCTGCCATGGACTCGGCCGAGGCGGAGCTTCGCCGCCTCGCCGAGGAGCCGGCCGGCACGGTCACCGTGGCCGCGTTCCAGAGTGCGGTGCAAGCCCTCGCCGAACCGGCGCTTGTCCGTCTCGCGGCCCGACACCCGGATGTGAGCGTGGTGTTGCTGGAGCTGGAGCCGCACGAGAGCATGCCGGCGCTGCGTCGCGGCGAGGTTGACCTGATCATCACGACGGCCGACTTCGCCGGCGCCGAGCTCTCCCCGGAGATCCACCTGGTGCCGCTCGCCACCGACCCGATCGTGCTCGTACTGCCCCCGGAGCATCCGCTGACCAGCGCCGAGTCGGTAGCCCTGGAGGCGTGCGCGCAGCAGCGCTGGACGTTCGACGTCGCCGGCTCGTACATGTCCGAGCTGTCCACCCGGCTGTGCCGGGAGGCCGGCTTCGAGCCCGCGGTGATCTGTCGGTTCAACAACTACATGCTGGCGCTCCAGCACGTGGAGAACGGCCGCTCGATCACCATGCTGCCGAAGCTGGCGGTGGACCCGCGATACCGGGTGGTGACCCGACCGCTGAGCCCACCGCTGACCCGGCGCATCACCGCCGGGGCCCGGCGACCGGCCGCGTCACGCCCCGAGGTGACGGCCGTGCTCAATGCCCTGAGAGCAGGTGACTGACCTTGGCCGGACCGTCGGTCGGGCCAGCGCCCGCTCCCTCGGCCTCGCGATCGGACCCGGTCGGCCCGCCGCCGTGCGTCTACGGTCGCCGACGGCCGGGGGTGATCGGCTGGGGCCTGCACGCTATCGAGGTTGCGGCTCCACAAACCCGATACCTGCCGGAGGCGCTGCCCGGGGTCGCGGACGGCACTTGACCCTGTTGCCGGAACACGGTGTCGAATGCTCGCGTGATTGTGACTCTGCTCGATGACTTGGCGCGGGTAGCGGCCGGCACCACCGCGGAGCAGTACACGTTGCCGACTCCGTGCGACGGGTTCGACGTGCGGCGACTGCGGCAGCACCTCACCGGCGGACTGACCTACTTCGAGGCCGCCTTCACCGACCCTGGCGCCGAGGAGCGAGGAGCGGATCCGCATGCCTACGCAGGGCCCGACCACGCAGTGGCTGGATGAGGCATCGGCGCAGGGCTTCCTGCCCGTCAGCGAGGCTGGACCAGGCCGTTGTCGTACGCGAAGATCACCGCCTGGATCCGGTCGCGGGCGCCGATCTTGAACAGGACCCGTCCGACGTGCTTCTTCACTGTCGACTCGGTCAGCGTGAAGCGTTCGGCGATCTCGGTGTTGGTGGCGCCCTGGCCGATCGCCTCGAGCACCTCGCGCTCCCGCTCGCTCAGCGTGCTCAGGCGAGGATCCTCGGATGTGGTCGGCGCCGGTTCCTGCAGGTAGGCGTCCATTAGCTTGCGGGTCAGGCTGGGGGCTACCACTGAGTCTCCGCTCGCGACGGCGCGGATACCGGCGATCAGTTCCTCGGGGCGCGCGTCTTTGAGGAGAAAGCCGCTCGCTCCGGCTCGAAGTCCGGCGTAGACGTATTCGTCCAGATCGAATGTGGTCAGGATCAGCACGTGGGTGCGGGAACCGGCCGCGGTTATGCGGCGGGTGGCCTCGATGCCGTCCATGCCGGGCATGCGCACATCCATCAGCACCACATCGGGCCGGGTCTGATCGACTTTCCGCACGGCCTCGGCACCGTTGGCGGCCTCACCCAGCACGGTGATGCCGGGGGTGCCGTCGAGCAGCATCTTGAAGCCCATTCGTTGCAACTGCTGGTCGTCGACGATCAGGACGGTGGTCATGAGGGCTCCTTGAGGACGACGTCAACGAGCCAGCCGTTCTCGACCGGGCCGGCGGTCACCACCCCGCTGTACATGGCGGCGCGTTCGCCTATGCCGAGCAGGCCGTGGCTTGGCGGGGCCGGTATGGCACGGCCGTTGTCGAGAACGCGTACCCGTACCTCTCCGCGGCAGGCAGCGAGAGTGACTGTCGCGGACGCGCTGCGCCCCGCGTGTTTGAGGGTGTTGGTGAGCGCTTCCTGGACGATGCGGTAGACCGCGAGCTGCAGCCCCTTGCCGAGGGTGTGCAGCTCGCCCGAGGTGGAGTAGGTGACTGGCAGCCCGGCTGCCCGCACGCTCGGCAGCAGCCGGTCGAGATCGTCGATGCCGGGCTGCGGCCTCAGCTGCGGACCAGGGTCACCCTCGCGCAGCACGCCCAGCACCCGGCGCAGCTCCGCGAGCGCCTGACGGCCGGTCTCGCCGATCAGCCCGAGCGGTTCGGCGGTCTGCTCCTGCCGCGATCTGGCGAGGGCGGCGCTGCCGTCGGCGAGGCCGACGATCACCGACACGTGATGGCCGACGATGTCGTGCATCTCGCGGGCCACCCGGGCCCGCTCCTCAGCGACGGCCAGGCGGGCCTGCTGATCCCGTTCGATCTCGAGGCGGGCGGCCCGGTCCTCCAGGGCGATGAGGTACGCCCGGCGGGTGCGCACCGCGACGCCGGACGCGACCGCGGCCGCCTCTGTGCCGATCGCCAGGAGCAGGGTGGTGACGCGGTTCTCCGTCACCGGGTTGATCAGGTAGATCTCGGCGACCAGCAGCGCGAGGGCGATCCCGGAGGCCCAGGCCAGCGCCCGCCACGAACCGCGGGAGGCCACCCCGAACAGCATCACGAGCAGGATCACCCCGGCGCCGACGCCGACGTCCAGTAGTCCCTCGATCAACTCGATGAGGGCGGTGGCCAGGAACGCCGGGAACGGGTACCGCCGCCGCCAGTACAGCGGCGACAGCAGCACCAGGGTCGCGATGGTCGCCGACAGGGGTTTCTCGATGATGTTCGGGATGCTGAAGAGCACGATCGGGACGGCTACCAGGGTGTCCATGACCCACGGGTGGCGCCGGTCGAACGCCCGCAGCCCTGCCTGCCGGTCCACGAGCCATCCCTGCGTGCTCATCGCCCGAGTCTCCCTTACGCGTCGGTCTTCTTGAGCCGATAGGCGGCAGCGGCGAGCGTCACGGCCACGTACCCGGCGAAGACCGCGAGACCGGCCCACGGATCCAGCGTGCCGTCCGTGGGAGCCAGTGCCATCACGGCGCTGCCGGCGTTGCTGGGCAGGTAGGGGGTGATGGCCTCGGAGATCGAGTCCGGCAGCAGCGGGGCCAGACCGGGCACGACCAGCAGCGCGCCGGCCAGGATCGCGATGGCTCCGGCGCTGGACCGGACGATCATGCCGAGCGCGACGCCGAGCACCGCGACCAGCCCCAGATAGAGGCCGGCGCCGAGCAGGGCCCGCAGCACGCCGTCGTCGCCGAGGCCCAGGCTGCCGATCTTGTCGTTGAGCACGGCCGATCCCAGGGCGAAAGCGGCGAAGGCGCCGATGGTCATCGTGACGAAGGCGGCTGCCCCGGCCACGAGGCTCTTCGACCACAGCACCGGCAACCGGCGGGGCACCGCGGCGAGGGTCGCCCGGATCATGCCAGTGGTGTATTCGCTCGCCCCCAGCAACGCGCCGAGCACGCCGACGGACAGGGCGGCCAGGGCGCTGCCGGACAGGGCCAGATCGACCGAGGTCAGGTTGTCGCCCGAGAAGGACGCCGAGGCGATCATGCCGAAGGCGATCAGGAGGAAGACGGAGATGCCGGTCGTGATCCAGGTGGAGCGCAGGGAGGAGAACTTGGTCCATTCGGCGGCGGCGACGCCACCAGGGGTGATCTTCATCGGGAGGCCTCGTATTCGACAGCGTCGCGGGTCAGGTCCATGAACGCCTCTTCCAGCGAGGCGTTCTGCGGGGTGAGTTCGAACAGCGGGATGCCGCGGGCGGCCGCGGCCAGCCCGATCTTGCGGGCGGAGGTGCCGGCGACGAGCAGTTCCTCGGCGCCGGTCGAGGTGACCGTGATGCCCGGGCCGGCAACCGTCGTGCGCAGTGCGTCGGGGGCGGGAGTGACGACCCGGACGCCTTCGGCGGTCACGAAGTCGGCCACGGTGGTGTCGGCCAGCAGCTTGCCCCGGCCGATGATGACCAGGTGGTCCGCGATCAGCGAGACCTCGCTCATCAGGTGTGAGGACAGCATCACGGTGCGGCCCTCGGCGGCCAGGCCGGTGAGCAGGTTGCGCACCCAGAGGACACCCTCGGGGTCGAGGCCGTTGACCGGCTCGTCGAGCATCACCACGGCCGGGTCACCGAGCAGCGCGGCGGCGATGCCGAGCCGCTGGCCCATGCCGAGGGAGAACGCACCGACCCGCTTGTGGGCGACGGCGGAGAGGCCGGCCAGGTCGAGCACCTCGTCCACGCGCGAGCGCGAGATGCCGTTCGTGCGAGCCAAGGCCAGAAGGTGGCTGACCGCCGTCCGGCCGGGGTGCGCGGCCTTGGCCTCGAGCAGCACGCCGATCTCGCGCAACGGCGCCTTCGACGACGCGTACGGCTTGCCGTTGACCAGCACGTCACCGGAGGTTGGTGCGTCGAGGGCGACGATCATCCGCATGGTCGTCGACTTGCCGGCACCGTTGGGGCCGAGGAAGCCGGTGACCTGTCCGGGCTTCGCGGTGAACGACAGGCGGTCGACGACCGTCTTCGCACCGTATCGCTTGGTTACTTCGCGTACCTGAATCATGCTCACCACGCTAGATCCGGGCACAGCCCCCATCGTGGTACCGCGGTCGGCATTTCCGGCCCGCCGTTGGTACTCAGGTTCTACTGGCCATTGCTACGTAAGGGTGTTTCACCGACGCGAACGCCGCCCCGCCGATGCGAGCGTGGAGCCACAGCCGTACCAAGGGGGGAGGAGCTGACGTGGCCTGGAGCACCCGGGAGCTGGCGGAGCTCGCCGGCACGACGGTCAACGCGATCCGGCATTACCATCGGATCGGTCTGCTCGATGAGCCCACGCGCCGATACAACGGATACAAGCAGTACGGGGTGTCCGACCTCATGCTTCTGCAGCGCATCCGGTGCTTGTCCGAACTCGGCGTGCCGCTCTCCCAGATCCGCGAGATCTGCCTGGACGGCGTGGCGGCAGCGGACGTCCTGAGGCAGGTCGACGCCGGCCTTGCCTCGGAGATCGAGCGGTTGAGCAAGGCCCGGACCGACATCGCGACCATTCTGCTCACCCGTGCACCGGTTGGGACCGACCTGCTGGTTCATGCCGGCGTTCTGGAGCACGAGCATCCCTACCACCACGCCGAAGTGACTGTTGCTGACGACGGCTCGACGCCGATCGCGCGAGAATCGTCCGGGCGCAGGTGCACCAAGCGGGTTCTCTGCGGTCGGAGGAGGTCTCGCTCGGTGACCGCTACGGTCACCGCCGGTTCCTGGTCGTGGCGGCCGCCTCGGTCGCGGTCGGGTCGGTGGTCGTGGCCGTCGCGCCGACCTTCGAGATCCTGCTCCTGGGGCGAGCTGTTCAAGGGCCGTTGGCGGCGTTGCTGTCGCTGGAGTTCGCGATCATCCGTGAGCGGGCCGGGCATTCGACCGGACGGGCGATCGGGCTGCTCGTCGGCGCGGTCGCTGTGGGCGGCAGCGCCGGCCTGCTGCTGTCGGGGGTGATACGTCAGTACTTCAGTCTGTCGGCGACGTTGTGGATACCCGCCGCCCTCATGATCCTGGTGGTCCCGGTGGTGGCGTGGCTTGTGCCTGAGACGACGCTGCGCACGATGGGCCGCATCGACTGGACCGGAGCGGTGCTGTTGAGCGTCGGGCTGGTGCTGCTGCTCGCCGCCGTCGGCAACGGCAGCGACTGGGGCTGGGGCTGGACGGACGCTCGCTCGCACGGTCGGAGGGGTCGCCGCAGGTCTGGCCCTGCTCGCCATCTGGGTCCGGGTCGAGCAGCGTGTCTCGCATCCCTTCGTCGACATATCGCTCATGCTGCGCGGTGCACTGGGTCTGCCGGTGCTCGCCGGGTTTTTCGCCGGGGCCGAGTTGTTCGGCAGTCAGGCGGCCAGCGCCCTGTACCTCGGGCTGCCCGCAAGCACCGGAATCGGGTGAGGCCTCGCCTCGCTGCAACTGGGACTCGTGCTGCTCGCGTTCGGTCTCGCCGCGTTCGCCGGCACCTGGCTGGCGCCTCGGCTGACCGAACGGGCCGGGAGCCGGACCGCTGTGGCCGTCGGGGCGGTACTGACTGCGGCGGGGTACGTGCTGACGGCACTGGTTCACGACGCCGTAGCCACCTTCGCGGCCGTCATGGCGGCCCTGTCGAGCCACGTGCCCGGGGTCGCGACGCCGGTGACGGGTACGGCCGGTTACGTGACGGTCTGGCTCGCCTGCGCCGGCTTGGCGATCGTGGTGGCCGCTGTGGCGCTCTGTTTGCCCAGGAGAAATTCTGTTCGAACTCGAAATCCTTCGCGAGCTGGCCAAGGACCTCGACGGCGGTTTGGCAGACCGAGCACGTGAGCAACCGGCCGAGTTGCACAGTTTCGAATTCCGGCTCAATCTGCCGTCCGCACAACTCCAATCAGGCCGACCCGCCGGGGCAGCTATGCGGTGGACGGGGTGATGAGCTCATCGGCGACCCAACGCGCGACGCCAACGGGGTAGGGCGCCGGCAGGATGAGCACGATGTGCCCGAAGCCGGCACCGATAGCCCTGCCGATGGCGTCCTGGGTGAGCCCGGGCTGGTCGTAGGAGACGGGCAGGTTGATCGAGCGGGTGATCGACGCCGGGTCGCGGCCGATTTCGGCGCAGTAGCGTTCCAGCAGGGCGCTGCGGCTGACGGCGTCGTCGATGTCTCCGCTGGCGATGTTCCAGATGTCCGCGTGCTCGGCGACCACCCGCAATGTGGCGGCGGAGCGGCCACCGACAACGATCGGTGGGTGCGGGCGCTGCACGGGCTTGGGGCTGGCGAACGCTCCGGTCAGGTCGACGTACGTTCCGTGGAAGTCGAAGGGCTCGTTGTCGGTCCAGAGTCGCCGGATGACCGTGAGCGCCTCGGCGAGGCTGCCCACGGCGTCGGCGGTGTCGGCGAAGGGCAGGCCGTGCGCGGCGTACTCCCGCCGGGCCAGAGGGTGACCAGGCCGTGACCCGACGCCGATGCCGAAGTCGAGGCGCCCGCCGGAAACGATGTCGACGACCGTGGCGATCTTGGCGAGCAATGCGGGAGGCCGGAAGCGGTTGCTGGTCACCATTACGCCCAGTCGCAGCAGCTCGGTCTGCGCGGCGAGGGCGGAGAGCAGGGTCCAGCCTTCGTACGCCGGTCCGCCCGGGTCGCCGCCGATGGGCATGAGGTGGTCGAACAGCCACGCGTGCTCGATCTCGGCGATGGCGTCCGCCTCCTGCCATACCCGCAGGATGTCGTGGTAGTCGACGTGCATCGGGGCGGTCATGAGCCCGAAGCTGGGCGAGGTCTTGCCTGGCATGGGTCCGTTCGTCCTTTCGGCGCGGAGCCTGGAAGGTCTGGCGGGTCAGCGGCAGGCGGACATGCGCCCGCGCGTCCGCCTGGTCACTGACTGCCGGGTGGTCAGCGGCGGCGCAGCGCCGGCTCGAGCAGAGCGGGCGGGGTGTCGTTCTTCTCGTGGGCGGCGAGGTCGACGCCGGGGGCCACGATCGCGTCGATGGCGTCCAGCACGTCGGCCGGGAGGACCGTGTCCGCGGCGGCGAGCTGCGAGCGGAGGTGGTCCGTCGTGCGAGGGCCGATGATCGCGCTGGTCACGCCCGGGTGCGCGGTGACGAAGCCGAGCGCGAGTTGGATGATGCTGAGGCCGGCCTCGTCGGCGACTGTGGCGAGTTGCTCGACGGCGTCGAGCTTGGCGCGGTTGGCGGGGATGCTGACGTCGTAGCGCTGCTGCATGAAGCTCGAGCGGTTCGTGCTGATGTCCTGTCCGGCACGGATCGCGCCGGACAGCCAGCCCGATGCCAGTGGGCTCCAGGCGAGCACGCCCATGCCGTACTCCTGGGTCGCGGGCAGCACGTGGGTCTCGATGCCACGCTGCAGGATCGAGTAGTTCGGCTGCTCGGTCACGTAACGGCTCAGACGTCCCTCGCGGGCGGCCCACTGCGCCTGCACGATGCGGTAGGCGGGGAAGGTCGAGGAGCCGAAGTAGCGGATCTTGCCCGCGCGCTGCAGGTCCGTCAGCGCCGACAGCGTCTCGTCGTCGCTGGTCGTCGGATCCCACCGGTGCATCTGGTAGAGGTCGACGTGGTCGACGCCGAGGCGGCGCAGGCTGTTCTCCAGCGCGGTGACCAACCAGCGGCGCGAGCCGCCCCGCTGGTTGCGTTCGTCGCCCATCGGCAGGGTCGCCTTGGTGGCCAGAATGACGTCCTCGCGGCGACCGGCGATGGCCTTGCCGACCATCTCCTCGGACTGGCCGCCGCTGTAGACGTCGGCGGTGTCGATGAGGTTGATCCCCGCCTGCAGCGCTGCGTCGACGATGGCGGTGGCGTCCTCCTGGGTGGTGTTGCCGATCTTGCCGAAGTTCATCGCGCCGAGTACGAGGGTGCTGACCTGCACACCAGTGCGGCCCAAGGTGCGGTACTGCATGACTGTTTCTCCTTCAGACGTCCGGCGGTCCAGGGTTTGGCGGTAGCGCGCCGGTTCATTATGCTGAGCAAGCGGAGCGCCGTTCCGTTAAACACGATACGGAACTGCGTTCCGGATGCCAAGTGGAGTGACGGAGGTAACGCGACGTGGCTGACATCGACGGCGGCGTTCAGCAACCGGTCCCGCGTAAGCGGGCCGACGCCCGGCGCAACGAGAGGGCCCTGCTCGACGCTGCCGCCGCGGCGTTTGTCACCTCCGGCGTCGACGTCCCCGTGCGGGACATCGCCGTCCGAGCAGGGGTCGGCGTGGGCACGATCTACCGCCACTTCCCCAGCCGGGCCGACCTCATCGTCGCCGTCTACCGGCACCAGATCGAGGCGTGCGCCGACGCGGGACCGGACCTACTGGCCGACAGCGGCACCCCGTACGCCGCCCTGGCGCAGTGGATCGACCTGTTCGTCGACTTCCTGGTCACCAAGCACGGTCTCGCCGCCGCGCTACAGTCCGACGACGCCGCCTTCCAGACCCTGCACGCCTACTTCCTCGACCGGCTTGTCCCGGTCTGCGACCAACTCCTCGACGCCGCCGTCGCCGCCGACGAGATCCGCCCCGACCTCGACGCCTACGCGCTGCTGCGCGGCGTCGGCAATCTCTGCATCGGCGCGGGCAACGACCCCCGCTACGACGCACGCCGCCTGGTCGACCTCCTCGTGGCCGGGCTCCGCGTCCGCTAGTGCGGTGTCCACGAACGTTCACCGGGCGTCCGGTGGTCGTTGCGGATCCTCGCCTTGTGGGCGAGCGACTCCCCTCCGGGTGGTGGGGCGGTCCTCCGCGGGCCACCTGATCCTCGCACCGCGCGCGGGCGGCCGGGATCACATCGGGACCGGCCGGCTCGACGGTGCGTGAGCACCTCCGACAACACACCAACTGTCGGGGTGGTGTCCGCCGCCCGGGCTACGGGTGGCGATGGTGGCAGCCGCGACCAGGTCACGGTGCCCGGAAAACCGGCAGTGCGGGCAGTGGTAGAGGTCTCCGGTGTGAAGCTCTAGCTTGGTCGCTGAACCAACCACCGGAGACCTTTTCCGTTATCGACTACCGCCACGCCGCAACATCAACGCCACCTACGAACGCGACCTGGCCAGCCTGTCCTCAGAGCGCGGTGCCGCCCGAAGCGTCGATGACCTGACCGGTCACCCAGCGCCCCTCGTCAGAGGCGAGGAAGGCGATGATGCTGGCCACGTCGTCGGTCTCGCCGAGCCGGCCGAGGGCGACGCGCGCCGTCTGCTGCGCCGCGAGTTCCGGATTGTCGACCAGGTACTGGCTGTTCCGGGTCATGACGATGCCGGGTGACACCGAGTTGACGGTGATCCCGCGCGGGCCCAGATCCAGCGCCATGTCGTAGCTGAACCAGTTCAGCGCCGCCTTGCTGACGCCGTAGGCCAGCAGATCGGGGCTGCCGACTCTGGCCGCGGTGCTGGAGACGTTGATGATCCGGCCGCCGTCGCGCAGTCGCGGCAGCGCGAGCTTCGTGATGAAGAACGGCGCCTTCACGTTCACGGCCATCACCTGGTCGAACTCGTCCTCGGGGAGGTCGGCCAGCCGGGCGAAGCTTCCCTTGCCGGCGTTGTGGACGAGGATGTCGATCTTCCCGTCCGGCACGAGCTCCCGGCCCGCCTTGTCGAAGGTCTCCCAGAAGCGAGCCGCGTCGCCCGGTGTGCCCAGCTCGGTGTGCACGGCGAAGGCACGTCCGCCGTCCTTGCGGATGCGCTCCACCGTGTCGCGGGCCGCCGCCTCGTCGTGGCCGTAGCCGACGGCGACCGTCGCCCCGTCGCGGGCGAACCGCTCGACGGTCGCCCGGCCGATCCCGTGACTGCCGCCGGTGACGACTGCCACTTTGTTCCGCAGTGCTCCTGACATGACCGCTCCCTTGTTGAATGATCGCTCAAGAGGAACCTAGCTCGTTCTTGAGTGATCTGCCAACAAATAGCCTGCCCTCTTTTGAACGACCGCTCTAGAATGGGGTCATGGACACACCAGAGGTACGGCGAGGCCGGCCGCCGACCTTCAACCGGGCGGCGGCACTGGCGGCCGCCACCCGCCTGTTCTGGGAGAACGGGTACGAGGGGACCTCGATCAGCGACCTGACCCGGGAGATGGGCATCCGGCCCGGCAGCCTCTACGCGGCGTTCGGCGACAAGAGGTCCCTGTTCAACGAGGTCATCGAGACGTACGGCCGCTCCCCGGCCGGGGAGTTCATCTGGGCCGCCATGTCCAGGGAGTCGACGGCCTTCGACGCCTTCCGCCGCATCCTGCTCGACGCGGCGGCGATGTACACCGACCCCGAGACGCCGGCCGGAAACCTGCTCTGCAGCGCGGCCGCGGCCGACACCGATGTCGCCACCTACATGCGCGACCTGCGCAACGCCAGCGTCGGCACGTTCGAGGAGCGCCTGACAACCGCCCGGCACGAGGGCGAACTGCCGGCGGCAGCCGACCCTCGCAAGCTTGCCGCGTACTTCACGGCCGTCATGCACGGCATGTCCCAACGCGCCCGGGATGGCGCCACGGCGACTGAACTCACCGATACCGCGGAACTGGCCATGGCCGCCTGGCCGGCGCGCTGACCGCCGCGGATCTCCCTGCTTCCTATCGACTCGATGACGCGTGATCCGGCTCGTGACCTGGCCATCGCCTGGAGCATGTTCCGCGGAGCGAGCCAGGCCGCGTACCGCACGGCCCGCAAGGCCGAGGACGGCATGGGGGCGCGCGGCCGCGGGTGGGCACTGTGGAAAGCGCTGATCGTGTACGCCGACTGACCTCGTCAAAGTGGTAGCCGACGTGGGGCAGTTCGGATGTGCGGCCTACCCCTGTGAAGGGCCGTCGGCCGAGGTGGCGGCGCGCAGCTCGTTGAGCACGTACGTGGCGGCCTTCTCGACGACGCGGACGCCCGCTTCCTGGCTCACGTGATGGTCGGAGAGTACGGCGATCAGCCAGTCGTGACGGGCCTCGACGATCCGTCCGGTGCTGTTGACCAGCCAGCGGCCGCCGTCAACATCGGCGGCGTCCCAGCCGTTCTTGACGTAGTAAGACTGACTGCCCGACTCCCGTGCGGCGCTGACCCCCCATCGCTGCTCGGAGATTACCCTCTTCATGAGGCCCATGATGAAAGTACGGTCCTGCGGGGTCAGCGGTCCCGTCGGCGACGTCAGCGCGGTCAGCAGCCGGAGCTGGTCGGCGACCGTGGTCTTGGTGATCCCCCGGTGTGAGCTGGGCCGGGTCTCCCGCAGACCGAGCGCGCGGTTCGCGGAGGCGAGGCCGCGCGAGCCTCCGATCCGCTCCCGCCGCCGCCGGGCCCGATCAGGGTGACGCGGGCGACGCGGGGTGTCAGCCCCGGCACAGGGCGATGTCGAGGGACCGCTCGAGTCGCCGGTTGGCGTCGTCGTCCGGGACCATCGAGTTCACCGCGACGGTCGCCGCCTTGCCGGAGGCGGTGATGCCGACCACGGTGACGTATCCGGGCGCGATGCCACCGTGCGTCCAGGCGAAACCGCCGCAGCTCAGCGCGAACGTGGCGAGGCCGAGGCCGTACCGGGAACCGCCGACGCTGTCGAACCCCGGCGCGGCCACCGTCTTCTTCATCTCCGCCAGTTGCGCCGGTGCCAGGAGGCGGCCGCCCAGCAGTCCGGCGAGGAACCGGTTGACGTCGGAGGGGCGGCCGACCAGGGCGCCGGCGGACCAGGCGGGCGACTGGTCGGACTCGGTGATGTCGACGGGCGGATCGGCGGGGAGGTACCCGCGCGGGTGGGTGCCGCGAATCGTGGTCTCACCCTCGGCCGGCCAGTACATGCCGCGCAGGCCCAGCGGCTCGATGATGCGCTCGGTGATCAGCTCACCGATCGGGCGGCCGCTCGCCTTCTGCGCCACCAGGCCGGCCAGGATGTAATTCGTGTTGCTGTAGACGAACTTGGCCCCCGGCGCGGATTCCGGCTTCGTGGCGAAGCCGGCCCGGAGCAGGTCGTACGGCTCGTAGTAGGTGTTCAGTCCGTCGGGGAAGTCCGCGAAGATCGCCTCGTCGTAGTCGAGCAGGCCGCTCGTCTGCTGCAGCAGGTGCCGGACCGTGATGGTGCGCCCGTCGATGGCGGGACCACGGACCACGCCCGGGAGGTACGTCTCGACCGTTGTGTCCAGGCCGACCTTGCCCTCGCCGACCAGCTGGAGCACCACCGTGGCGGTGAACATCTTGGTGTTGCTGGCGATCCGGACCCGCCCGTCGACCGGCATCTTCGCTCCGGTGCGCAGGTCCGCGACGCCCGCGGTGTAGTTGCGGGTATGGCCGTCGGGTTGCCGCACCGACGCCAGCACACCGGGGAATCGGTCCTGGGAGACCAGCGCGTCCACACTGCGCTGGACGGGGGAGGTGTCGGCGTGGGCCGCGGGCGCGGCGACGAGGCCGGCGCCGACGGTCACCAGGGCCGCCAGGATGCGGGGAAGGACACGGGACATCGGGTTCTCCTGTCGGAAGGATTTAACACCGTGACGTCTTCCGGGATCCACGCTCATGGCGCGTTCCCGGCTAGATGTGGAGCCTTGCGCGTACGGATACCGGCCGCTGCTGCGGCCACGGTGAGCAGCAGGCAGGTGACGCCGATGCCGAGCAGCGGGAGCCATGGGATGGTGATGGGCACGGCGATGCCGACCAGGTCGGCGGTGATGGCGCGGCGTACGAGCCAGCCGAGCAGCACGGTGGTGGCACCGCCCAGGAGCAGGCCGGTGCCGCAGACGAGGGCGGCCTGCCAGATGGCTGCTCGCCGGACCTGGTCGGGGGTCGCGCCGAGGAACTGGACCAGGTCGCGTTGCCGGCGCCGCTGGGATCCGCCGATGAGGGTGGCGTTGACGATCGCGATGGCGGCGTAGAGGCCGGCCGGTCCGAGCAGAATGGTGAGGCCGAGGTTGTTGGCCTGGCGGGTCTGGGCCGTGGTGGCGTCGATCCAGTCGCCGGAGTCGAGGATCCGGCTGTTGGTGCCGGCGAGGGTGCGCTGGAGGGAGACGCGCGCCGCGGCGGCGTCGGCGCGCGGTAGGACGAAGACCGTCCCGGTGGCACGTTCGCTTGCGGGCGGGAGCAGGCCGGCCGGGATGACGAGATCGCCGTACAGGTCGGGTGCGTCGGGGATGACGGCGACGACCCGCAACGGGACCCGCTCGCCGGCGATCCAGACCGGGAGAGTGCCGCCCAGGCCGACGCCGGCGTCAATGACCCCTGAGGCGGTGACCGCCACCACGCGTCCCTGGAAGTCGTCGAGGGTGCCGCGGGTGGCGGTCAGGCCCCGGGCGGCGGAGGCGGTGACGGGGTCGAGGATCTCGACCTGATCGCGCACGCCGGGACGGCCCTCCTCGTCACGCTGGAGCATGCCCTGCCGGCGTACGTCGGCGATCGCGACGGCCTTGTCGGACGCGACCGCCGCCGCGGCCGGACTGTCTGCCTCGACGACGAGCGGTGCGCGCAGCCGGGCCCGGTCCTGCGCGTTCGTCCAGTCGGCGAGGAAGCTGAGGGACAGCAGCAGCGACCCGGCGATGGCGGAGATGGCCACGACCGGGGCGGCGACCGCGGCGGTGGTGCGGGCGGCCGCACGCACCTCGTCGCGGGCCATCCGGGCCGTGACGTCCCGGGCGACGAACGGGCGGGCGAGCAGGGCGGCGAGCCGCGGGATGACGGCGTGGCCGATGCTCGTCAGGCCAATCACGACCACCTCGGGCAGCAGGATGGAGGCGATCAGGGCGAACAGCGGCGGCATGCCGGCGGCGACGACGACCACCACCACCAGGCCGCCGAAGCACAGCGTCGCGACGGCGAGCTGGAGAATGCTCGGCCGGGTTCGTTCGATCGTGGCCTCCCGCAGGGCGGCGCTCGGGGCGATCCGGGCGGCGCGGCGCGAGGATCGCCAGACCCCGAGGAGCGCGATCACGGCACCGGTGGGTACGGCGACCGCCCAGGCGATCCACGGGCGCGGCGCCCGAAGGTCGAGCGTGGTGATCCCGATGGCCTCCACCAGCCAGAGAACAGCGGGGGCCAGCGCCGTGCCGAGCAGACCGCCAACCGTGGTGGCCGCGGCCGCGACGACGAGGGACTCGCCCAGCAGAAGCCGGCGCACCTGCCCTGGCGTCGCGCCGACCAGGCGCAGCAGGCCGAGCTCGCGCCGGCGGCCGGCCACGACGAAGCCGAACGTGCTGCTGACCACGAACAGCGCCATGAACGCCGAGATCGCCGACATCATCCCGAACACCGCGGCCAGGTCGTCGAGTTGGGCGCGCTGGTCGGTGGTGACGCCGGGCCGGCCGCCGGTGGCGTCGACGCTCCCGAGGAGCGTCACGGTGACGGCGATCAGGACGACGCCGAACAGCAGCGCGACGAAGGCGCCCAGGTAGCCGCGCCATGAGCTGCGCACCGTCTGCCGGCTCAAAGTCAGCATCATCGCTCCAAGTCGGTCATCGTCGCGGCGATCTGACCGGCGTCGGCGTGCGTGAGGTGACCGACGATCTGCCCGTCGGCGAGGAACAACACCGCGTCCGCGTACGAGGCAGCCAGTGGATCGTGGGTCACCATGACGACGCTCTGGCCGCCGTCGGCCAGCGAGCGCAGGAGTTCCAGCACGTCGCGTCCGGTGCCGCGGTCCAGGGCGCCGGTGGGTTCGTCGGCGAACAGGACGTCGGGCCGACCGTGCAGCGCCCGGGCGATCGCGACCCGCTGTTGCTGGCCGCCGGACAGCTCCGATGGCCGACGCCTGGCGTGTTCGGCAAGGCCGACGTGAGCCAGGGCGGTCTGCACGGCGGCCGGGTCGACACGGCGTCCGGCCAGGCGGGCGGGAAGCGCGACGTTTTCGAACGCGGTGAGCGCGTCGAGAAGGTTGTAGGACTGGAAGACGAACGCCATCGACGTGCGCCGGAAGCGGGTCAGCGCGGTCTCGTCCAGCTTGTCGAGCTGAGTGTCGCCGACGAGCACCCGCCCGCCGGTCGGCCGGTCGAGGCCTGCGGCGAGCTGCAGCAGGGTGGATTTTCCGGAGCCGGACGGTCCCATGATCGCGGTGAACGTGCCGCGTTGGAACACATGGGTGACGCCGCGCAGCGCATGCACCGTGCCGGCGCGCGAGCGGTAGGTGCGGGTGAGGCCGTCGAGCGTGACGGCCGCCGGGGATGCCTGGTTCATGCCCTGAGTACACCTGCCGGCGCGGCCCACCACACGGGCTTCGACGCGACTTCGGGGGTAGCGCGCACGCTACCCCGCCCGGCCGGTGCGAACCGTAGGGTTGGGCACGTGGATGATGCCTGGACAGCCGTACGGGGACGTCCCACGCGGTTTCTGGCGTCGGTGTGGCCGTGGCGCTCACTCGCGTACGTGGCCACCACCGTGCCCATCGGTCTCGGCTGGCTGATCCTCCTGCTCGTGGTACTCACAGTGGGCGTGGCCACGATCGTGGTGGTCGCGGGACTGTTCGTGCTCGCCGGCCTTCCGACGCTCGCGCACCTCGCCGCCGCGGGCGAGCGGCGCCGCCTCCGGCTGATCTTTCCCGGGCGACCGGTGAGCCGGTTACCTGCGCCGCGCGATCGGGAACGTGGCCGCGTGGCCTGGCCGGAGACAGCCGTCACGGTCCTGCTGGTGACGCTGTTCTGGCTCGTGGACGCCGCGGTGGTGGTGCTGCTGACGGCTCCGGTCGTGCTGATCCTCGCTCCGGTGCTGGTCCGTCACGACGTGGTCGAGGCCGCCGGGTGGCGGGTGGACAACACCGGTGAGGCGTGGTTGGCGGCGCCCGCCGGCATCCTCACACTCGTCCTGCTGGCGTACGCGGTCACCGCGCTGGCCTGCGGCCAGGCGGCCCTGGTGCGGCACCTGCTGGACCCGCCCGAAGCCCAACTGGCCGAAGCGGTCCAGCAGCTGCGCCGCTCCCGAAGCGGGCTGGTCGACGCGTTCGAAACCGAACGCCGCCGGATCGAGCGCGATCTCCACGACGGCGTCCAACAGCGCCTCGTCGCGCTGACCATGACACTGGGCAGCGCCGAACTGGACCTGACCGACGGCCCCGGCCTCGACCTCGTGCGCGAGGCCCATCAGCAGGCCGAGCAGGCCCTCGCCGACCTGCGCACCACGATCCGGGGCATCCACCCCCAGGTACTGACCGACCATGGTCTCGCCGCGGCCGTGCACGAGATCGCCGGTCGCTCACCGGTCCCGGTCCACCTCGATCTCGCCCTCGACGGCCGGCTCCCCCCGGCCGTCGAGGCCGCGGCCTACTTCTTCGTCAGCGAAAACCTCACCAACATCGCCCGCCACGCCCGGGCCCGATCGGCACAGGTGCACGCGTGGACCGAGGACCACGCACTGATCGTCTCGGTGGTCGACGACGGCGTCGGCGGCGCTGACCCGCAGGCCGGCACCGGCCTCGCCGGACTGCGCGCCCGGCTCGACGCCCTCGACGGCGACCTGCACGTCACCAGCCCCGTCGGCGGCCCGACCCAGGTGAGGATGACGTGCCCAATCCACTGACGCCGCCGAAGGCACTGCGCATCGTGGTCGCCGAGGACGCGGCCCTGCTCCGCGAAGGGTTGGTGCGAATCCTCGAACGCGCTGGCCACGACATCGTCGCGGCCGTCGCAGACGCGCAGGCCCTGCTCACCTACGCGGCCAACTGCCGCCCCGACCTCGTCGTCACCGACATTCGCATGCCACCCACCCACACCGACGAGGGCCTGCGCGCGGCGGCCACCATCCGAGCCGCCCATCCCGGCATCGCGATCCTGCTGCTGTCCGCCTATGTCGCCGACGCCTACGTCGGCGAGCTGCTCGACGCCGCCCCCGGCGGCGGCATCGGCTATCTGCTGAAGGACCGGGTCGGCCACGTACGCGACTTCCTCGACAGCGTCGACCGTGTCGCCGCGGGCGGCACGGTCATCGACGCCGAGGTCGTCCGCCAGCTCGTCGTCCGCCGGCACACCGACGGTCCGCTCGCCGGCCTCACCGAACGCGAACGGGAGGTGCTGGCGCTCATGGCCGAAGGCCACACCAACCACGCGATTGCCGGCAAGCTGTTCGTCAGCGAGGCCGCGGTGCGCAAGCACATCGGCAACATCTTCGCCAAGCTCCCGATCGACCCGCACTCGGACCGCCGGGTGTCGGCCGTTCTCACCTACCTTCGCGGCTGACCGAACGGGATCGATCACGCCTGTCAGGCGTGCCATCGGATCGGCCGGGACCGCGGTGCCGTGTGCGTCGGGGGCGTGGAACTGGAGCTGGTCACGGACTTCTGCCCCGCAACGGCGGCGAACAGGTCATGGCGTACGCGAGACCGTAGAAACCCTTCTCGCTCAGCGCCATGTGGCTGTTCCAACGGCCGACCGTCAGCCTGACGGCCACTGTCAAGCGCCACCTGCTGAGCAGCTATGCCAATCTCGGCGTCCGGGACCGCGCCGCCGCCGTGACCGAGGCGTTCAACCCGTTCCCAGCAGATGATGGCGCAGGTCCCAGCAGATGATGGCGCAGGCGAGGGTGAGGAAGGCTTCGTGGATGTCGTCGAGCCTGGCTTGCGGCGGTCGACCGGGCTCGGACCGGCTTTGGGCCGCCCTTGAGGGCCCGAACATGGGTTCCGTCGATCACCGCCCGGGACATGTCGAATTGGTCGGCGGCCCGCAGCTTGCCGAGCAGTGTCTCGCGCAGGCGTTGCCACACGCCGGCGTCGTTCCAGTCCCGCAACCGGCGCCAGCAGGTCATCCCCGACCCGAACCCGAGCTCTTGGGGCAGGTACTCCCACGGGATCGTGGTGTAGAGCACGAACAGGATCCCGCACAACGCCTTGCGGTCATCGAGGGGCCTACGGCTCGGGAACCGGTGCCGACGAGGCGGTCGGGGCGGCAGCAGCGGCGCGCCGACCCGGCACCGATGGGCGCGGGGACGGCGGCCTGCGGCAATCGGAAATCGGACACTCCCTCGCACCGCATCCGCACCGGATGATCGACTACCACCTGCGATGCTGTCGAAACGCCGATCGGGCGGCGCACGCCGATCGTGATCCCGGAGGTGCGGATGACCAGGAAGGGCGGCCTAGACCTGGCCGACGCCATCGAGGAGCTGCGTCGCGAGTTGACGCTCGCCCAGACCAGGGCGGCCAGCGCGGAGATCCGGTTTCCCATCAACGCCGTCTCGGTGGAGCTGAGCGCGGTGGCCACCACGGACATCGACGGCCGGGCCGGCTTCAAGATCCCGATCATCGAGGCGGAGCTGGGCGGGGGCGCCAGCTACTCGCGCGAGGCCACCCACACCATCACCATCGAGTTCGGGGCACCGGTGGACGCCAGCGGCAACCCGGTGCAGGTCAACCGGGTGAGCGCGACCCGGCTGCGGTGAGGGGAGGCCGGTCCTGGTGACACCGTCGGCCGGGCTGTCCTCGGCGGAGCGGCTGGTGCGGATCGAGGTCGGGGTCGAGGGCGGTTACGTCTACGGCAGCGGCTTCGTGGTCCGGCCCGAGGTGGTGCTCACCTGCGCGCACGTGGTGACCGCCGGTCGGACGGTCGCCGCAGTCGACCTGCACGGAGCCCGGCATGCGGTCCCGTGTGGCCCGGACGCGATCTGGACGCCGGGCCCGGACGGCCCCGACCTCGCACTGCTCCGCGTACCCGGGCTTGGAGCGGGGCTGCGCACCTTCCCGGTGGCCCGGCTGGATCGCGTCGGCACCGACCTCGCGCCGCTCGACGGGGTGGACGTGTGGGGTTGTCCGGCGTTCGCCGAGACCAACCGGGGTCTGTCGTTCTGTGAACGGGGTTCGCTGCTCCGGGCGTCGCAGCTGGAATCGGGCCTGGTTGAGGTCCGCCTGCCCCCGGTGACCGACGGCGACCCCGGCGGCGCACGGACGAGAGGCTTCCTCCACCCGCCGAACTCGGCCTGGGACGGGATGTCCGGCGGTCCGGTGATCGTGCGGGACCACCTGGTCGGTGTGGTGGTCGAGCACGCACCGCGTACCGGCCGCCTGCTCTGCGCGCCGCTGACCCTGCTGGAGCCGGACCGGGCGTGGCCGCAATGGGGACCGGGCGTCCCGGATCCGCAGCGGTGGTGGCGGCTGCTCGGTGTGCCCGACCACGCCGCGGCGCCGGTCCTGCCGGGCAACGGGGCCAGCGCCGGTTGGCTGGACGACCTGCGGGCCGTCCACGACGAGCTGCGGCAGAATCCCCGCGTGCCGGAGGCGGCGCGGCGTCCCGGCACCTTCGCGATCCAGTTGTACGAGGTGCTGGAGCGCGCCTTCGCCACGGCGGATCCGCAGGATCCCGGTGCCGCCGCGCAGCGGATCCACACCGAGTTGACACGCTCGGAGGCCGCCGGGCCGGTGTATCGGGTGGCGGCGAGCCGACCCCTCTCCGCGGGCGTCCTGCGCCAGCTGCTCGACGAACTGGCCCGGGTGCACTCGACCGTCGCGGCGCTGCCCCGGGCGAGCGCCCGGTTGCGGTACCGGATCGAGGCGCCTCGCATCGCGGTTGCCGACCCGCACGCGGAGATGCGGCGGTGGCTGACGGACATGCTGGCCGGCCAACCGACGGACGAGCTGGAGGACGCCGAGCGCACCCTGCACGACCTGATCGACCGGGTCGACCTGCACCCGGGCGCGGACCCGCAGGGCCGGCTGATCGCCCTGCTGCACAACGGCGGGTGGGCACAACCGGCGGCGCGGGCACCGAAGCTGGTCAGCGAGATCTTCGCCTCCGGTCTGGGCGAGCACCCGGAGCAGCTGCTGCGGACCACGCTCGGGGAGGCCGGCCCGGCGCCCGTCGTCATGATGACCGGCCGGGACCGGGCACCTGAGCACGTCGTCCCCCGTCCCGGTGGGGTCCTGGTCAACCAGAAACCCACCCTGGCTCACCTCCGCGAGGGTTTCTTCGCCCCCACCGGCGCCATCGACGAGGTGGAACGGGCCTACTGGGCCTGGTACGAGGACGTCATCCTGGCCGACGCGGGTCAGCTCGCCGGCCGGCTTCCGATGTTCTGGGTCACCGGGCCGTCCGGCGCCGGCAAGAGCATCCTGCTCCTGCAACTGCTGGCCCGGCTCAACGCCCGCGCCGGCGTGTCCGTGCTGTGCCCCGCCGGCGGGTCCCACCTGTCCGACGCCGCGCGGCACGCCGACGGACTCGGTCGTACCCGGCACGTGGTGATCGGGGTGGACGACCCGCTCACCGTCGGCGACGGGCAGGGGCCCGACCCCTGGCGGCAGGCGTTCGACATCCTCGCCCACCGGTTGCAGACCGAGCCGGTGAGTGGCCTGCCGGTCTTCGTCTGCTGCGCCCCGACCGAGCAGCGGGCGATGTTCGAGCGGCGGCACGGCGAGGTGGTCACCGGGGGCTACCGCCACGACGGGTACGACACGACGCTGCGCGAACAGCTCCGTGACTGGTACGCCCTGCGCACCGGCACCCCGGCACCCGCGCTGCCCGAGGGGGGAGTTCCCCTGCCCGCGCAGCTGTTCTTCGAGTGGCGCAACAACGGTGAGGGCATCACCGCGTACGCCAGGCGTTTCCGGTCGCGGGTGACCGCGACCAACAGTCCTGAGCTGTACGGGTTCTTCGTCGACCTGCTCGCCGTCAACCGGCTGGACGTCGGCTACCCCGAGGAGTCGTTCCACCTGCTGCCCGCCGAGGTCCGCGACGCCCTCGACGGCTACGGGACCGACCTGCACGTGCTGCCGTCCGACGACGGTCGCCCCGGTTACCGGCTCGCCCATCCCCTGCTGGCCGGCCTGATGTACGACGTCTGGTTTCCCGTGGCGGGGCACGCCGCCGTCCGGCGGGAGCACCTGCGTGACGCGCTGCTGGGCGCGGTGCGGGTCAACCCGCGCGGCTGGGCCAGCCTGCCCCTGCTACGCGTGCTGCTCGCCGCCGTCACCCGGGCCGCCCTGAGTCAGCATCCGACCGAAACGGCAGGTCACGCCGACGGTCCGGACGCAGCGTCCCCGCTTTCCCGGCTGGACGCCGAAGCCGCCGTACTCGCCGCCGCCGAGGCGATCGGTGCGGACCTGACCCGCCTCGCCCACCCGGTGCTCGCGGTCTGGGTCGGCCTGGAGCGCCAGGTCCGGTTTGCCCGGGGCTGGAGTCCGATGGCCCACGCCCTGCACCGGCTGACCACGTCGGCCGACACCGACGTTGGGCTGACCGACCTGGTCGACGCGCTGGTACGGCTGCGCGATCCGGTCGCGGACCGGGCGGTGTGGGCCTTCCTGCGGGCGAAGCGGAGCTGGCCGGCCTGGCACTCCACGGCACGCCGGCTGGTCGAGCGTCGACCCGACGACGGGGACCTCGACGTGTTGGTCGAGACGACGGCCGGCCGCGTCGACGGTGACGCGCTCCAGACCCTGGTGGCCGTCCTGCGCCAGCCGTGGTCGTACCGCCCGCTGCTGGAGGTGGCGCACCGGCTGGTCCGCGGCGGGATCGCGACCGACGGGCCGCTCGCGCCGCTGGTCGCCGCCCTGCATCGCCGGGGCGGCGACCACCAGGGCGTCGTGCACGGTTGGCTGGCCGGTCCTCCCCACCGCGAGCAGGCCCTGGTGTGGCGGCAGATCCTCGCCGCGCCCGTACCGGTCGACCTGCTGCCGGCGCTCGGGGCGTGGATGCGGTCGTTCCCCACCGACATCGGCACCGGCCACGCCCTCGCCCGCCTGGTCAGCTGGCCCTGGTTTCTCCGGGGCGGCTGGCGGCGCGACGTGCTGCGTGCCCACCTGGAACGGCACGGTGAGCTCTGCCCGCCGCTGCGGGATCGACTGGTCGGCCTGCTGACGGCCGACCACCCGGCCTGGTCGCTGCTGTTCGTGCAGCTACGGGCGGCCCACGTCCGGCAACCCGAGATCCGGGCCGCGGCGATCGACTGGCTGGACCGCAACCCCGGTTCGACCCGCTGGCCCCGCGTGTACAGCCATCTCTGTCTGAACATGGTGGAGCCGGACGACGGGCTCGTCGGCCGTGGCGCCGACCGCCTGACCGGCGGCCTGGACGCCCTGCACTGCGCCGACGTGTTCGTCGGCATGCTGCGCGTCGCACCACCGGCGCGGCGCGCCGAGGTGGCGGACACCGCGCTGCTCTGGCTGACCCGCTACCCCGACGAGGAGACCGCGTGGGGTGACCTCGCCTCCCGGATCGCCCGGGCCACGGCCCCCGAGCACCGGGAACGGACGGCCCGCACCCTGCTGGACTGGGTACGCGCCCACCCGGCGTCCGGCCGCGCGGCGCAGCTCCTCCAGGTCGCGACCACCGCCTCGGCGGGCACCCCCGCCGAACCGGCCGTGCTGGTCCACGCCGAACGGTGGCTCGGCGTCCCTCGACCGGCGTGGGGCGCCGTGTACGCCGCCATCCGCCCGTCACTGCCCGTCGACCGGGCCCGCGCCCTGGCGCTGCCCTGGCTGCTGACCGAGATGACCGACAAGCGGTGGGCGGGGGTGCTGGCCGCGACGGCCGGCGACCTCGACAGCACGCACCTGGGCGAGCTGGTGCACCGCTGGTTCAGCGCGGCGGACACCTACGAGTTCTCGGCCGGCCCGCTGTGGCGGATCGCGATACACGAGGGGCCGTGCCGGCACCTGCTGCGGGACCGGGAATTCCGTGTCGTCGTCGCGAACTGGCTGCGCCGCAACGGAACACGGCCGTCCTGGGCGCTCATCGCCAAGGACCTCATCAGCGGCGATCCGACCGACTTGGACGTGGTGGGGGCGGCGGTCGAGTCCAACGCGCCGGTCGACCAGGCGTACGGCGTGATCGACCGGATCGTGGAAGAGTGGCAGGCGCGGCCCGAGTTGCTCGCGGCCGCCCAGCGGGAGCTGATCACCTGGCAGCGCACCGAGGTCTGGGCGGTCCTGTGGCGGTGGCTGATCTCGGTGGCGCCGTCCGAGGCGGCGTGGCGGTTCTCCCGGGAGCTGCTGCCGGGCCTGGCGGCGGAGGTGTTCGCGCCCCTCTGGGTGCGGTTGTGGGACGCGTACCCCGACGAGGTGCACCGCGCCCACCTGCGCCCGCTGGCGCAGCCGCGGCTCGACGCGGCCCCGGCGACCGGCGCGTGGAACAGGGTACGGTCGCGCCTGGCCGACCGGCCGAGCCCGCCGGGCCTCCCCGCGCCGGGACCCGCCTCGACACGGTTGGTCGGTCCGCGCCCGGGCAGCCCGCCGCCCGCACCGGACAACCCACCCGCCGGCCACTGGCGGCGACCGTTGACCTGCGCCGGCTGCCGGGCCCCGTTCGTGCTGCAGGGCAACGGCGCGCATCCCGCCGTGAAGTCCTTCACCTGCCAGGGGTGCGCCAGTGACCTGAACATCGACATCCGAACCGGTCGTGTCGCGGTCGCCCAGCGGCTCACCCGCCTGCCGGCCCCCGCTGCGCAGGTCCGGGGCAGCCGCCGAAACCCCCGGCCCCGGGTGCACTGCGACCGCTGCGACACCACGTTGGACGCCGACATCTCCAGCGTCGACGGCGGCGCTCTCGCCGTGGACCGCGGCTGCGGATACCTGTACGAGATCCCACCGGACCTGCTCGCCGACCTGGTGGCGCACGGTCGGTACGCTTCGCGTCCCGCCGACTGACCCCTAAGCTGCCGCCCCTGGACGTGCACCCCGACAACCCGCAGCCCCGGGGCGACCGGCCAGGTGGCCGAGCTGATCCCCGGCGGCGGCCCGGTCGCCTACCCGACGGCCGCGCGCTTCGATCGACTAGAAACTCCCGGGTCAGGGAGCTGCGGGCGAAGTGGGCCGGTTTGAGGCTATCTGCCAGCAGGCGTCGCGTGCATCGGTCAGCTGTTCGGGGGTGATGCCCTCAAGGGTTCTGGAGAGTTGGCCGGCTCGTTGGCGCATCGCTGTGTTGACCTGATGGGTGCCGGCCCGGGTGAGGCGCACGAGAATCGGGGCTGCGGACACGGTGCTCGCCGAGCCTTGCACGATGCCAGCCCGCTCGGCTTCGGCGACGAGCTCGGAGAGGCCTGCGTCGGGACCCAGGACCAGTTCTTCCAGCGGCCTGCCGTCGTCGTGTGTAACGAGTTGGCCGAGGATCTGGGTCAGCGGGTCGGCGATGGTGGTGCGTAGGCTTTCGAGCAACGGGTCCAGCATGATCGCGGCGGTCTGCAGCGCGTAGAGCGTTTCGGTTTCGAGGATCTGCTCGGGTTGCAGCGTCAGGGCGGCCGCGTGTCGGACGTCGGTTGCGAAGAGATAGCCGGCGTCGTCGCGGGCCAGGGAAAGGCGTGGCAGGCGCGCTATCCGATGGTATGTCCAGTTGGAGATCGTCGTCAGGCAGGCGTGGCGGACTACCGTCATCTGATCGGGGCTTAGCCCGCGCAGCAGCGGTGCGAGCTGGCCATGCTGCCAGAGCGGGAAGTTCCGTTCATGGTGGCATTGCGGTGGCAGGGCACTGGCCACCGCGTTCACGGCGAGCGACGCCGCATTGATCGCAAGCAGCGTCTCGCAGCTGACGATGTGTTCGAGTCCAGCGAAGGCCGGCACCAGCTCGCGTACCCTTGCCGGGTCCAGGCCGCGATCGGCGGCAGACGTCGGTGCCGAGGTCTTCTCGGGTAACGGAGGCGGCAGGTCGGTAGCGGTTTGCCAGACGACGCCGACGTACCAGTTCGATGGCTGCTGACCCGGTTTGCGCATCTCGTGATAGAGCGAGACGCTGCCGCGGTCCCGTCCCCGTCCCAGCGAGTACCTGACCATGCATGTCGTGTCGACGTAGTCGGCGACCTCGGCCGCGGCGACGCTGCCGAGCTCACACCCAAAGGTCCGCAGCTGCTGTGGGTATTCGATGAATGGCCGGCCTGAACGCCGCCAAGCGGCGTGTTCCCAGGTGCCGTCGCGGGCCTGCTGAGCGAGTACGAGCGTGGCTTCCTGCGGTATTGGGAAGCTGGCGGGAAAGCGCGGGGGCAGCCCCCCGTCCAGTTCGGTCAGGCCCGTCGCGGTGCCGTAGAAGATGTCGGCCTGGGCGTCATGGTCGTAGGGCGGCTGTGCTGGCCTCTTGGGCTCGAGTCGACCGTCGATGTCAGCCGCGTCGAGCTCATCAAGGACGATCCGGACGACGTGCTCGGCGTACTGACTTTCGTCCTTGAGGTCCAGACGAAACACCGGAACGGCGTCCTCCAGGAGTACGGTGCACCAACTCGGCAGCGGGTCCTCGGGGTCGTCCGGATGCGGTATCCGGCCAACCGCCCGAACCGCACCCTGCAGCGCTGCGACGCCAGCGGCCTGGTCCGTGGTGTCGTACAACGCGAGGGCCACCCCGGAGCAGTGCTCAGCAACGTAGGCGATTAGATCCGCTTCGTCATAACGCAGCATCGAGCGATGCTCTCACGCGCACCGCAAGCAGACATTCCCACCACCGCCAGGGCTGGCGAGGCGAGGCAAAGCCGCACGTGCAGGCCGTGGCGACCGGTGACCAGCCGGCCCGGTACCCGGTCCAGGTAGGCGGTCACAGCGATGGCGGCGGGGTGCGCGTCGAGGTCGAGCACCACCTCACCAACTGGGTATAGCGGCGGATGAGGTAGGCGAGGTGGCTCGGAGACAGCCCGTGCCAGTCCGGGGATTACACATCCGAGCGCCGGATTGGAAGCCGCGCTCGCCGCCGATCCGAATGCGTCGCTCGACGCCGCCCGGGTGAACAAGATCCTCATCGGGTTGCGCGCCCGTCACAATTAATGCTTTCACCCGGAGGTGACGACGAATTCTTCGCCCCACTGATAGCTACTCCGGCTGGGCGCGCCGTCTACGACTAAATCGGCCCGCGCTCGGGTTCGGTCCTCCCGAAAGAAGTCTTTTTCTCTCGCTCGCCAATTCTCCATGAATGGCAGCAAGTCTCCTCCGTCGCGGGCCGATACTCGTGAAACGCACAACGGCTGGGGTGCTGTGACGAACACTGCGAGACTAAGTTCCTGGCAAATCGCCTGCCGGGAACTGCTGACACCTTCAATGATCACAATCGGGGCGGGCGCGACAGTAATCCAGTCGGCACTACGTTGCGCGGTTGCCCAGTCGTATGGGTAGAAACCGCCAGGATCGCCTCGGCGTAGCGGCTGAAGTACCCAAAGCTCTAGGCGCTCCCAGAACGAAATCTGATCGTCCCAGCCT
This sequence comes from Micromonospora sp. NPDC049171, assembly GCF_040648275.1. Lineage (NCBI taxonomy): Bacteria > Bacillati > Actinomycetota > Actinomycetes > Micromonosporales > Micromonosporaceae > Micromonospora > Micromonospora sp. NPDC049171. The sequence goes on along the minus strand of NZ_JBEZDJ010000003.1, from coordinate 330,751 downwards.
TCTAGTAGATCGTCAGTATGCACGAGGGAAGCGTTAGACCCACATGCGGCGATGCCCTGCATGAGGTGTTCCGCAAAGAAAGATTTACCAGATCCGCTGGGGCCATCGATGGCAACCAGACGTGAATCGCCGAGTTGAGGAGGTCGAGTTAGGACCGTACGGGCTAAGTCGTCGTATCTCATGACCCGAAGGGCGGTGACGCCTGCGTTGCTAGCCACCCGCTCAAAGTAACACCTCCGGTGTCCGCAGGAGGGGGTGCTGGCGGCGGCTTCCAAGGGCGGGCCACGGCAGTACTTGCCTCAATTCTATGGTCGCGCCAGCTCGCGGCGGTGCTCCCGCCACTGCCGGTTCAGTCGCGGCCAGTACTCTGGGTGATCGTCTACGACGCGGCGCAATGCGGGGCTGGTGTTCATGGAGCTAACTGCGAATGCCGGCCATCCTTGGTAGTTCTCCATGTGCGAGCGCAGGTCACATACCATTAGCCCGTAGTCGATCGTGTCAGCCAGGACCTGTGCCACCATCATCACCCGCGCGCGCTCGAGCTTGTCGGCAGGAAAATCCTTGTCTTCGTGAAAGTACTGTTGCATTTGAGGATCGTCAATCATGATTTGACTGATCTGGTGAATCCGCTCGAGAGCGCTGTAGGCGGCTTCGGTTGAACCGACCTCGTTGCTGATCTTTGTCTGCTGTGTCAACTGGCGAGTCTGTCGTGCAATTAGAAGTAAGGAGATGATTACTCCGATGGAGCCGACAAGATCACCAAGGTTGCCCGCATCTTCCAGCATCACTAGACTTTCTCCTCTGGACGGGCACCCCATGCTACCTAGTGCCCGCAATCTTTGCGCCACCCGCCAGTGGCCTCTTTCGGTTGGTGCGTGAGTGAATTACATTCACGAAGATCTCACTGTTGGCTTTGACTTATAATGCGAACCGCATCAGGCAAAATGATCTTGCAAGTAATCTGAGTCCCGGAGTCTTCACTGGAGAAGCTGGCGCTCTTGACTCCGTCGCCACATTTGTTGGAAGTGGGCAAGGTGCGAGTTCGGCGCCTCGCGCCGACTGATCGGATGCACTCAATTCGGAAGAAGCGGATGCGCCATACCGCCGGTGCTGGCTCGCTGGTAACGGAACGTCACGACAGCATCGGGGCAGCACGCCCCGGCCGAGATGTCTTGAGCGGCGAGCCCGACCACCGCAAGACCAGACGTCCGGCGGCTGTAGCGGTGAGGTGGCAACGGTCCGTCAGATATGAGCATGTCCAGGTATCAGCAGATGCAGCAGGCCGAGGCGGAGCAAGCCGCTGCGGGCTGGCACTCGATGACCTTGCTGATCGCCCGCGTGCAGGCGGGGCAACAACCGCTCGCGACCCCGCCGACGATCGCGTGCCGGCCACAGGAAGTGCAGTACGGCACGCTGCCAGTCAACATGTCCATCTTCTGCGGAGCGGACGTCGAGTACTCAAGCAGCATGTTCTCCGCCGGGGGTCTCTTCCTCACTGCGGCGTCACTGGCCGCTTCGGCCGCGGTCAACGCGAACAACCGGCGCAAGGCGCAGGCGGCTGCCGCTCCGCAGTGGAGGCTGATGGGACGCTTCCCGGCCATCGTCACCAGCGAACGCCTGCTGGTGATGGCGGGGCAGTGGAGTTCGTACTACCACGACCACCTGCTCATGATCGAGCCGAACCCGCTCGGCTACTCCGTGGCGCTGCACTACGAGCGGACCGAGCCGATCATGTTGCATGGGCCGTGGGTCCCGTGGACGACCGTAGCCCTCTGCGCGTCCCGCTGGGGTACCCCGTGGCCGCCCGGCTTCGTGCCGCCGCCGCAGCTCCAGCCGGTGGTACGGCCGCCGGCGCAGGTGATGCCGTCGCAGCGGCCGCCGGATCAGGCAGCCGAGTAATGCTGATGGCAGAAGGCACCCGGGTGATCCTTGGGCGCCAACTGGGCAAGGGTGGCCAGGGCACGGTATTTCAGCCAGCCACTCGAGCGCCTCGTCCAGCTCAGCCATGCAACACTTCCTCGGCCTCCTCAAGGAGTTGTCGTACGCCGGGCCGTTCCCGTACTTCGGCCGGCAACTCGCTGTAGACACGCACGGACTCCTCGGCGGACGCCTGCGACTCGTCGTGGCGGCCGAGGTCATGCAGGGCGCGAGCGCTGCCGTTCAGCGCGGTGACGAGGTTGATCCGGTGCGCGGCCGGCCGCTCGGCCGTGAGCTCGCGATAGAGGGCCGTCGCTTCGGCGTACGACTCGGCGGCCCCCTCGGGCTGGCCGAGCGCCCGCTGCACCTGGCCCTGGTTGTTCAGGGAGGAGGCGAGGAATTCGGTGTACGTCGCCCGGTCTCCCGCGGCCAGCCGGCGTCGGATCGCCACGGCCTCGGCTACCGCGTCCATCGCCTCGCCGGTGCGCTCCGCGGCCAGCAGGTCGACGGCGTAGTTGTTGAGGCCGACGGCGAGGTCAGCCTCGAACACGGCGGGCCGGGCCGTGGCCAGCCGCCGTCGGATCTCCACCGCCTCGGCCGAGGCGGCCAGTGCCTCCGCGATGCCTCTGACGTGCAAGAGCGGCTCGCTCAGGTTGCTCAGAGCGGTCGCGAGGAAGTGCTCGAACGAGTCGGGACGCAGCTTGGCCAGCTTGCGATAGGCCGCTACCGACTCCGTCATCACCTCGACGGCCTCCGGATAGCGGCGCAGGCCGTCCAGCTGCATCCCCTCGTTCACCAGTGAGGCCGCCACCTCGTGCAGGTAGGCGTTCGGGTCGGTGGCCGCCCGCCGCCGATAGATCGCGGACGCCCGGCGCACGTCGGCCAGCGCCTCGTCGTAGGCGCCTAGCCCGTGCAGCCAGATGCCACGGTTGCCCAGCGCCCCGGCCAGCTCACCCTCGTACTGGTCGAGATCGGACTCCGCGAGCCTCGCGTAGAGCTGGACGGCCTCGCCGCAGGCATCGGCGCCCTCCCGGTGCCGGCCGAGGGCGGCGAGGACTGTTCCGAGGGTCATCCAGGCATAGGCCAGGTCGGGCTCGTGCTCCGGCGGATCCTGGACCGCGAGCGTGCGATAGAGATCCCGCGCCTCCTCGGCACTGGCCAGCGCGGAGGAGCGGTCGCCGACGTCGAGTTGGGTATGCGCGAGATTCATGACCGCGTGCGCCAGGTCGGGGTCGGCCGGAATGCCGGCGGCCGCGATCCGGTACGCCTCGACGGCGGCCGCCATCTCGGTGCGAGCCTGCTCGCGATGCCCGGCCACGTTGAGCCGATAGCCGAGGTCGACATGGACGTCACCCCGCGCCCGCGGCCCGTCGGCCGCGGCCAGGCGCTGGTCGGCCAGGCGGCGTTGCAGGGTGAGCGCGGCCAGGTCGAGGTCGAGATGGCGGCCCTTGGGCAGGTGCGGCTCGATCTCGACGAGCAGGTCCAGGTCGACCCCTTCGGCCGTGGCCAGGGCGGCCAGAGGGCTGCCGCCGGCCTCGACAGCCAGACGGGGATCCGAGCGCAGCACCGGATAGAGATGCCGGGCGCCGACGTGGGGCCAGCGTAGCGAGGCGGCGGCCAGGGTGGACATGGCGGCAGAGAGCCACGGTCGCGACGAGCCGGCCGGATCGCGTTCCAGCAGGCGCGCGAGCAACGGCCCGGCCCACGCCGCCGACGGGTGGGGGGCATCGTGGCCGTCCAGGGTCAACGCCACGAAATCCTCGGCGAGCCGGTCGGGATAGAGCGGCTGTAACCGTTGGGTGTCGTCGGCGGGATAGCAGGCGGCGTGGTCGTCGGCGGCCATCACCGGATCGATGTGGCCGGGCAACGCGTCGCTCAGCAAACCGGCGGCCTCGGCGGACGGCCTGACCCCGCACACGGACGCGACGAAGACGACCCGGCGCATCAGGTCGGGCCGCAGGCGGCCGCCCCGGCCGTAGCGATTGGCCCAGTGCAGCTGTTCACGATCGAGCAACGAGAGGGTGAGGCCGGCCAGGTCGGCGGGCAGCGGACGGGCGTCGACCGCGACCAGGGCCGCCATGTGCACGGCCAGGGTCAGGCCGAACTCGGGCCGGGCGAGCAACTCACCGACGCCGGCCGGAACTCCCTCGTCGCCGTCCTGGAAGGCCCGGTGGGCCACCTCGAACATGTGGCGGCGGGTGTCACCGGCGCCGGTCAGCGGGGACAGACGCTCGGACGCCAGCTCAAGGTGACCGGCGTTCAGTGCGCTGGTGAGTCCCCGCCAGGTGGCATCACTTCGCCCCAGGAACAGCACCCGTACCGGCACCGTTGCCCGCGCCAGCAGGCGATTCTCCAACAGCAGCATCAGGTGCGAGACGGGCCAGCGGTCGGCGTAGTCGACGATCACCATGACGCCGGGGGTGTCGGCCGCTGTCAGGTCAGGACCGGCCGACGGAGCATGGATCTGCCCGGCACCGGCACTCGCGGTGACGACCAACCACCCGTCGTCGTGGGCCTGAGCGGCCACCTCGTCAGCCAGCCGGGTCTTGCCCTGCCCGCCCGGGCCGTGCAACCAGCGGATCCCGTACGCGGCCGGGCCGTCCCGCCAGCGCCGGTAGGCGGCCAGCTCGTCGTCGCGACCGGTGAACGGCACCACCCGGTGCCGGGCGTCGAGCAGGCGACTCGGCAGCTCGGCCAGCCATTCCTTCGGAGGCGTATCCACCCGCTCCCACCGGGCGAGCAGGTAAAGCGGCACCCCGTCGGCCCCGACGTGCAGATCGGCCCCGACGACTCCGTGCGCGAATCCCTCGACCGCGCTGACGTGCTGTCCCACGGCCGGTGCCCCTAGCGGTTGCCCTGGCGGAAGGCCAGCAGCAGCCGGGCGGTCAGCTCGGCCGCCACCTCGGAGGCAAGGTTGTCGAGGTCGTCGGCCGGCACAGATTCTTCGGGCGGCACCTCGAGCTTGTCCCTCATCAGGAACCCGCTCGCCGCTGTCCGTGACAACTGATCCGCCCGCCCAATGGTCAGCATGGTGGCCGAGCTCACCGCGAGCGCCGGCGCGTATCGGGCCGCACGCGGAAGACTGAACCTGATCAAAGTGGTGATCAACGCCGCGAGGTGGTCGGTCAGCCAGGACTCGTCGAGGAGGGCGCCCATGGTGTCGCGGGGGAGCGGTTCCCAGGCGGAACGTTGACCGTTGCGGCCGAGAAACAGCCCCTGCGGTCCGGCCCTGCGATCGGTCGAGACGGCCCGGGCGCCCCGATCATCGACCTCGGTCTCGACGGCGACCCTCGCGGGAAGGTGGGTGGCGAGCTCGTCGGCCAGGCCGGCCAAGCGGCGGACCTCGATGTACGGGGCCTGGGTGGCCGGGACCAGATGCACTTCCAGCGTGGACGGCTCGAAATTCAGCGTCGACCGCGTGATCATCGACCGCCAGGCCACCTCGGGCGGTCGGCTCACCGTGCGCCACTCGGGCGTGGACGGGCGCTCGCCTTCGTGCACGTAGACGTTGCCGTGCAGAGCGCCGTAGGCCGGTGCGCCGATTGCGTTGATGTTCTGGATCGAGGACGGGGAACCCGCGCGCTCCGGCCGGCGCCCGGCCGAACTGGGCGGTGCGGAGAGGAAGTCCGCGATGACGGCCATCGTGAAATCGGCCGCGTGCCGGGCCGCCCGAGGCTGCCAACCGGCGGCGTCGACGATGGCCTTGGCGCCGTCGGCCCGGTCACTGATGCCGCGAACGGTCAATGTCGGCTTCCGATGCATGTGGCCCGCCCGAGCCATCCCGGCGCTCTCCATCTCGATCGCCGCGGCGTCGTTGTAGTGCGTCCGCAACTGGTCGGCCAGCGGTTGCGTACGCGAGTTCAGCACGACCTCGCCCGCGGCGACGGGCCGAAAATGGATCATGGGCGTGCTCGGCCCGGAGAACTGCTCGCGGGCGACGGCGTAGGCGCGCTGGAGAAGCTCGTGGTCCGCGTCGTAGGACCGAGGACGCGCGCGGAATCCGTCGTCCGTCACCGAGCCGCCGTGATACGAGTAGACCTTGGTGGCGGCGACGACATCACTCAGCTGGAGATCATCGTGCAGGGCGCCGGCAATTCCGACGAAGAGAATCGCGCGCGGATCGAACAACTCGATGGCCTGACCGGCCAGCAGGGCGGCGTCGGTGTTGCCCGGCCCCAGCACCGCGATCGCCACCCGACCGGTGCCGCCGGGTAAGGACCCGGCCTCGAACTGCGTGCCCGTGGCCGGATGGGAAGAACGCGCCAGGCCTTGCAGGTGCTCTCTGACCGCATCGTACTCGAGCGGCAGCGCGGTCAGCACCACCACGTCCGCACCGTCCTGTGTGCTCACGGGCCAAGCGTAGCGGCGGGCATCATGGACAACATGGACGAGCAGTGGCTTCTCGCGCGCGGCGCCTCAGCCTACGCGGTCATGCATGCTGACCTGCACGTCCACGGACGTGAGAAGGCCTCGTACCGGTTGACCCGGCTGCACGGCCTGATCACCGGGGGGACCGTGACCCACGAGTGGCCCGGCCGCCGGCTGGCCGCGCTCTGGCTGTACGGGCCTGACTTCCCGCGTACGGGTGAAGTGGCCGAATCGATCGCCGCCGAGCTGGAGCAGGCCGGGTGGATCGTGCTCGACGCCCGCATCCAGCAGCCGGCCATGCCCCGGGCCGTCGACCTCTTGCCCACCGAGTCGCCGGCCGGATTCCCCGGCGTCGTGATCATGGTGGGCGGCGCCGACGACTGGTCGACACCCGAGTTGACCTGGTTGCTGAGCAATGGCCTGGTGCACCGCCCCGACGCCCCCGTCCGCCTGCTCCTGACCGCGAGCACCATGGACGGCCTGCCCGCGCTGCGCGCCGCCCTCACCCGGCTTCAGGCCGACATCCGCCCGCTCGAAGTCTGCTAGGTCCGCATCTCGCGTGCCATATCCTCCACCTCGGCCAGACCGTCCTCAGAGCATCCCGGATGCCGCCGGACCAGCTCGCGACAGATCTCACCCGCTTCCTCGACCGCGGCTTCGACAGTCGAGACCAGTCCCTGTCGTGGCTGGAGGAAGCCCGGGTTGTTGAGCGCTGCCTCCGGCCGCAGCTGCTCGGTCGGCCGCGACCAGGGCATTCGCCGGCTGGCCGACTGCCGCGAGGCAGCCGGCCTGCGAGATCAGGCGACCGGCCCACCTGCTCGTAGAGTCAACCTTCGAGGTGCACCGCGGCCCGTACGGCCGGGCTGGTTGTGGCCGCGATCCGGTGACGGGTCAGGACGGCGCTGATCGCGGCGATTCCCGGCGTCGAGATCGACGTCCCGGTGCCGTGGCAGGGCGCCTTCGACCGCATCGAGCAGCCCGAGTGGCACCACCGGGATCGAGGCCAGCCCGATCAGGGCCGGGCTTCCCAGAAACAGCACCCGCGTGGGCACCCCAACCTTCCACCCCCGCGCTGCCGCCTGGTCGGCGAACCGGGCCGCCAGTCGCGTCTTGCCCGCTCCTCCTGGCCCGTGTAGCCAGCGTCCGGCCAGTCGGGGGGCGACAACCACCGATGCAGACCGGCCAGCTCGGCTGTCCGTCCCTGGAATTCGACGACCGCGTTCCGGGAGTCGAGCATCCGGCTCGGCACCGCCCGCAGCCAGGCCGTGTCCGGCTCCGGCCCCGCACGCCAGTTCTCCAGGAGGAACACCGGGACGCCACCGGCGAGCACCTGGGCGTCGGCCCCGATCACCGCGTCCGCGAAACCGGTGTCGACCTCGACCGTCTGGAGACCCGTACGCATGGGCCGCCTCTCCCCTCCGCCGTGTCATGCACCAGCTGTGACGCACCGGCTACCGTGGGAACCCCCGGCTGGAATCGAGGTTCCCGTCTTGGTCGTGACCGTTGCCGCCGCTGTCTTTCTGGTTCTGTGTCTGGCGACCCTCTGGTGGGCGACCCGGCCGGCCTCGGTCGGCGTACGCCACACGCTCTTCGTCTTCGTCTGGTTGTGCGCCGCCCTCACGGCCACGCTCGTCACCTTCTCACTGTTCCCGACGTCTACGGCCGACGGCACAGTCTTCGGGGTGACCTTTGGCGGAGCCGGCGCCTTCGTGCTTCTCGTTTGGACCGCCGCGCTGCGGGCCGGCAACCGGGCCGCCGACCGGGACAAGCGCGAGGCCGCAGCCGCCCGCAAGGCCGTCCCCGCCGCACCGCCCGGACCGGCCGTGATCGGCCGTCAGGAGACCCACTGGTATCGCCTGCGCCGCACGGCCGGCTCGGGCAAGCGGTGGATCGGGGTCATCACCGGTGACGTACGCCGGGTGACCAGCGCCGACGCCTGGGTCAACTCTGAGAACACTGACCTGATGATGTCCCGCATCCACGAGTTCTCGATGTCCGGCATCATTCGCTACGAAGGTTCCCGTCGCGACGTGACCGGCCGTGTCCTCGACGACGTGATCGCCAACGAGCTGGCCGACGCGGTCCGCGACCACCGCCCGGTGACCCCCGGCATCGCCATCGTGACCTCGGCCGGCGAGCTGGCCCGGACCCATGGCGTACGCATGATCGTGCACTCGGCCGCGGTCGAGGGCCAGCCCGGCAGCGGCTACCGCCCGATCCGTGACCTCGATCAGGCCGTGCAGCACGCCCTGAAAGCAGCCGGACGCCCTGTCCTCGCCGATGGCACCGCTCTCGCCCCGGCCCAGGTGGTCCTGTTCCCGCTGGCCGGCGCGGGCACCGGGGGCGGCGACCTGGACGAGACGGCCCGCACCCTCCTGCTGGCCGCTGTCGACCACCTGACCCGCTCGGCCGCCGCCCCCGAGCGAGTGCTGTTCCTCGCCTACACCGAGGCCGAGCTGACAGCCTGCCGACGCATCCTCGACGCCTGTCCCGACGTGACCAGCAAACAGCCCGCCCCGGCCTGATCGCGCAGTCGATCTTCCGGCATTGTGGCGCGCTCGCCTACGACGCCGACCGGGTGACGTGAGACGTGGATGCCACGTTCCTGCCGAATGGCTTCCGTGGATGGTCGCGTCGACGTCCCGCCTTCCTTGGCACGCTGTGCGCTGCTGGCGGTTGACGGCGTCCGTGGTCGCGTAACAAGGGGTCGTCGGTTCGAATCCGGCCATCCCGACAGACAAAAAGCCCTGACCAGCGGAAACGTTGGTCAGGGCTTTAAGCTTGTCGATGGGGTTTTGAGTCGCCCAGTTACCGGGGTTGGCAACCAGGTTCGTGGGCCTCCGCACCGGTCCGATCCGGCGCGGACGCCCACCGGAGCGGGGTCAGGCGTACGACGCGCGCAGTCGCAGTTGCTCGTCCCGCTCCGCGAGGTCCCGGCCGCGCACGTACGCGTGCGCCAGCGAGACCAGGGTCAGGTGATGGTGCCAGCCGCGGAAGGACCGCCCCTCGAAGTGGCACAGCCCGAGTTCCTGGCGCAGATCACTCAGCTCGGCCCGCGTGCGCCGTGGTGTCCGCGCCAGGTCGATCAACTGGGGCAGCCTGACCGAGGTCAGGTTGGTCAGCCAGATCCCGTTCGGCCGCTGCTGACCGGGTAGCCACTCGGCGAGCAGGTGCCGGGGCCGGTGTATGCCGAGTCCGCCGCGGTGCAGCGGTTGCAGTACGAACCGGGATGCGGTGCCGTCGTCGTTGCGCCAGCTCAGGGAGGTGCTGCCGTTGCGGTTGACCAGTGTGGCCAACTCGCTGGCGGTGATCGTGTCGGTCCGGCAGGCCGTCGCGCCCAGGGACATCGGGGTACCCGAGGCGATTCGGACCAGGTAGCGGTGGCCGCGTTCCTCCAGGGCGCGCAGCAGGGGCTCGACTGAGGTGTCGTGGCTGGAGTCGACCACGATCGGCATCGGGGGCAGTTCCCACTCGAAGGTCATCTCGTCCAACGCGTCGATCAGGTACTGCCATCGCGTCCGGTGCCGCTCGTGGTCCGGAACGTGGGCCCGGTCGCGACGGGCGGCGTCGCCGTCCCAGCTCGGCGGCAGCAGCAGGCGCCAGTTGACCGGGCTGGTCAGCTCGCCACTGCTGAGGAAGATGCCCAGGCCGAGTTGGCAGTTGAGTACCCGGCCCGCGGAGGGGGCGTACTGCCGGGCGACCCCGACGGAGTTGGCGCCGTTCTTGGGGATCACCACCTCGTCGACCACCCATGCGTCCGGCTTCGACAGCGACAGCACGTGGTTGGCCAGGCTGCGCCGGACCGGGGCCCACTCCCAGGGGCTCTGGTTGACGAACTGTTGGATGCCCTGGTCGGCCCGCCCGCCGACGATGTAGTCGGACATGCGCCGGATCGACTTGCGGCCGGGCACGGAGACCAGACCCCGGATGTAGATCTCCCCCCAGCGGCGTTGGTCCGACCGCGGCAGGTGCATGAGCATCTCCTGGCAGAACTCAGACAGGAGATCGTCGCCGGTGCTGCCGCGATATAGATTAGTATCAATGTTTACCATTAAATGCTCCCGTCGGATTCGCGGCTTCAGCGGTATTGCCATGCTTCCAGGACGTCCACAGAGTTGGATATCTGGATCGCACGCAGTGTGTACGGGATGTACTCGCCTCTCGGAAAATCTGACGCATTCCGATGCGGATGGGGGGTGATATCGGCGAGGTAAATCGCCGGTTGTTCCATCCATACCGCGCCGGACGGTGGTGCGCCATTCAGAAGCGGAAGCCGTCGATACTTGGCAAGGTTCCGACCGACAGCACCGTCAGTCGGAGAATCGGGGTCGGATTGCCGCGCCCGGCGGTCGTCAGGGCGTCGGACGGTGGCGTTCCATCCGGCGCGCGCATTTTGACTGTGCCGGCCGCGGGCCGCGTCGGGGGTGGGATCACGCTGCACCGCTCACGGCGCCGGGCGCCTCGTCACGGCCGTCGGCGTCCCCGGGGCGCGGCCGGTGGCAGGCGGCCGGACCCGAGCTCCATGCGGAGATCGGGTCCGGGGTGCTGCCGTTCGGTTGTCCGCGACCGGACCGTGGGTCGCGCCAGCGACCATCCGGCGGCGGGTCCCCGCTCCGCGCGGGGACGGAGGTCGGGCGACGTGGTCGGACGCAGTGGTCGGGCGCGGTGGTGCCACCGGTCCTGCCCTCGACATCGTCTGCACCAGGTCGGGGGTGGGGTCGACGATGGCGTGCGCCGCTGGGACGGACCGGATGGGCGTCCGGGTCGGTGTCACCGGTCCGCCGACGCCGCCGCTCCCGGCCGGCCTGGGTCTGGACCGCCGCCCGGCACCCGCCGTCGGTGGCGCCCCGTACCGGCACCTGTGTCCCGGTCCGCATCGGCGGCACCGCCGGCCGGACGGTGACGTCGCCGGTCCGCCGCCGTCGGCACCGTGTCGGCCTGGGCGCGTCGGCAGGCCCTGACTTGCCAGGCTGTCTTCGATCTTGAGGATCACCTACGGCTCCCTGGTTGTGTGACGTCGCATGTCTGGCTGCCTGCTCAAAGAAGTATCGATTCCTTCAAATGAGCGATACAGAATGCAGTGATGTCGGCACTTTGAGTACCAGCATCCAGTCCGCTGCGCTGGTGGGGCACCCCGTCACGTTCGATCCGGTCGGCCGCGACTCACCGGTGGTGATCGACCGCCGTCGTCACCCTCTGTGTCCGTATTGCGGGCCGGGACTACCTCGGCGATCAATACCTGGACATCGCACAAAATGGTGGGACTCTGTTAGCTGTTCTTTGGCAGATGATTCTGTGTGCGAAATCATTGGTTGAGTGACAGTGCGTCGCGTCTGGCGCGTGCCCTGTGCTGGCTGGATCGACAGCGTCCGTCGAGGTCGTGCAAAAGTGGAGGTAGGAAATGATTTGGCCGTTCACCGGGAGAACGGAGCAGTTGGACCATATCGACAACGTGCTGCGCCGGGACCGTCCAGGGCCCCTGATCGTCACCGGCGAGTCCGGTATCGGTCGTACGGCACTGCTCGTACGGGCCCTCGACCTGCTGGACCACCGACGCGACCGCGTGATCGTGGTCGACGTGGGTGCCCCCCGGCCGTCACTGGCCACCATGCTGACCGAACGTCAGATGGCGGAGACGACAGTCGTGCCCGCCTCGACCCCGGCGGTCGTGCAGGCCGCCGCGGCGGCCACCGGGGAACTCCGCGCCCGGCGAACCGTCTTCGTCGTCGACGACGCTCACCTGGCCCACCACGCCGTGATCGAGACCCTGCGCGACCTGCACCGCGGCACGGGAGCGGTCATGCTGCTCAGCCGACCGAGCGATCCGCCCCCGCCGACCCCTGACCCGCTGGACTGCCTCCGCTATGAGCCGGGTGTGCGGACACTGGTCCTGCCCCCGCTGTCGGAGGGCCACACCCGCGCCCTGGTCTCCGGGGTGCTGGGCGGCGAGGTGGCCACCGCCACCGCCGAGGCCCTGCACGCGGCGACCGCCGGCAACCCCGGCCTGCTGCACGACCTGCTGATCGGCAACGGGCTGGCCGAGACCATGGTGCGGACGCGGGGGTTCTGGCAGTTGCCCCCGCAGCTCGGGAGGCGGCTCGACCTGACCGTTCGGGGCCGGGACCGGTTGCTTTCCGCGATGCGGGCAACCTGGGCGGCACTGTCCTTCGAGCGGCTCAGTGAGCTGTGCAAACTCGCCCTGCGGGTCGGGGCGGCCGACGAGACCGTACCCGTGTGGGCCTTCGTGCTGTTGCTGCGCGGCCAGGCGGCCGAGGGGCTCCGGCTGCTCGACGGACTGGACCAACCCCCGGTCGAGGAGGCCCGATCGGTGCGGCTGGTCACGTCCCGGGCGCTGCTGCTCGCCCTCGGCCTGGGCCAGGTCGACCAGGCCGCCGAGCTGCTGGCCGAAGCCGCCCGGCTCAATCCCGGCCGGGAGGCGCTGCTGCTCGCCGTACGGGCGTGGGTGCTGGCCGTCCTGGGCCACATCGGCGCCCCGGTCGCCGCGCTGAGCCCCCCGGGGCCGGACGAGGACCCGGAGGCGGCGGTCTTTGTCCGTAGCGCCCAGGCACTTGCCGAGTTCGCCGCCGACCGGCCGAGACAGGCGATCTCCCACCTGCGCCGGGCGATCATCGGCGCCGACGCGTTGCGCGCCGAACTGCCCTGGTTCGCGCCCTATCTGACCGGCGCGCTGATCGACGCCCTGCTGCTGGCCGGTCGGATCAGCGAGGCCACCGTCGCGGCCGCCGACTTCCACGCGGCCCAGGAGGGATGCGGCTGGGACGTGGCGGTGTCCCTGTCGGCACTGATCAACTCGGTGGTCGGTGTACCGGAGCCGGCCCATCGGGACCGCTGAGCGTCTCCGGCGCCGCCCGTCTCCCTCAATCCACAGTGGACAGCGGATGGCACCGGACCGTATCGTGCGCCCCGTTGACCGGGGGAGCGGTCACCCGCCGATCGGCGGGCGCGGCGTGGGGAAGTCCGGCGGCACCCACGTACTAGGTTGGGTGCTGCCGAGGGCCTATGTCGGCGTGGTTCGGGGGAACCGTACGGGGGGATACCGTCTTGACTGTCAGTCGCAACAGGTTTGACCTTGCCGAGTTCCTGCGAAGCCGGCGGGAGCGCATCATGCCGGCACACGTCGGTCTTCCGGTCGGTCCTCGGCGACGCACCCCGGGGCTTCGTCGGGAGGAGATCGCCGTCCTCGCCGGGCTGAGCCCCACGTGGTACACGTACCTCGAACAGGGTCGCGACATCCGCCCCTCACCCGAGGTGCTCGACAGCCTCGCCCGGGTGCTGCAGCTCAGCGAAGACGAACGCCGCTACCTCTACCTGCTGGCCAACGGCCAGGCACCCCCGGCAAGCCCCGACCTGTCCGAGGCGGCCGACGAGGGCCTCGTACGGCAGATCGTCGCGCTGATCGGCGAGACCGACTATCCGGTCTACGCCGGCAACATCTACGCCGGGGTGACCGCGTGGAACGCCGCGGCGGCCCGGTGGTACACCGACTTCGACGGACTGCCGCCGGGCCGGCGCAACATGCTGTGGTGGATGCTCACCGACCCGCAGGCCCGCGAACGGATCGTCAACTGGGCCGAGGACACCCGGGACGTGATCGCCCGGTTCCGGATCGCCTCCGCCGCCCGCCCCTGGGACCAGCACTTCAACGAGCTCATCGAGGCCATGCGCAAGGCCAGCCCCGAGTTCCGCACCTGGTGGTCCGACCACGACGTGCGGGACCCGCACACCCGACCGCGCCACCTGCGGCTGCCCAGCGGACAGGCCCTGACCGTCCAGCTCGTCGTGCTGCGGATGACCGACGCCTTCAACTCGGTCGTCCTGCACGTGCCCACCGGTGCGGAGGGCGACCGGCTGCGCCGTGTCGCCGCCGAGGGTGCGGTGCAGTGCGGGCAGGGAACCGTCGTCAACGGTGGCTGAGCCCGGCCACGCCGGGGCCGGCCCGTGGGGCGGCCGGGCCCCGTCGGTCAGGGTCGCCGACGCAGCGCCAGCATCGTGATGTCGTCCGCCTGATCCGCCGTTCCCACGTACCGGTCCAGCCGGCCCTCCACCGCCACCAGCAGCGCCTCGGCGGAGTCGACCGGCTGGTCGAGCACGTCGAGCAGGCGTGGCATGCCGAACAGGCCGCCGGTGTGGGAACGGGCCTCGACCACACCGTCGGTGTAGACGAACAGGGTGTCACCCGGCTCCATCCGGACGTTGCCCAACGAGTACACGCTGTTGGCCAGCATCCCGATCGCGGGCCCGGTCGGCGGCAGCAGCGTGTAACTGCCGTCGGCTCGCAGCAGCACGGGCGGGTTGTGCCCGCCGTTGACGAACAGCAGCGCCCCGGAGACCGGGTCGAGGACCCCGAAGAACAGCGTCACGAAGTAGCCCTGGCCGAGGTGGTTGCGGGCCAGGTACCGGTTGGTGGCGTTGACCGACTCCAGCAGCGGTCCGGCCCCGACGGACAGGATCGGCGCCAGCGACGTGCTGGCGATCGACCCGCCGGCGAGGGCGATGGGTGGGGTGTCGCCCATCAGGTTCCACGACCCGGCGTGCTCGGCGGTGTGTCGCAGCAGGGTGCGGATCAGCGCCATGAACAGTGCCGCGCTCAACCCCTTGTCGCAGACGTCGGCCACCAGGAACCCCAACCGCAGCCCGTTGACCAGCTCGAAGCAGTCGTAGAAGTCGCCGGACACCTGCCGCGCCGGCCGGTAGCGTACGCCCACCTCCCAGCCGTCCGGCGTGGGCAGGCACTCCGGCAGGAATCCCGCCTGGACCTCCCGGGCGTTGTTCAGGTCCTGCTCGTACGCCCGCAGGCTCGCCTCGGTGGCCATCTCCTCGACGGTGTCGAGCAGGTCCCCGCGTTCCGAGGCGGTGGACAGCCGACTGCGCAGCAGCCCGGGCAGGAACGGCTCGGTGACGTAGTCGAATCCGCCCCGCGCGCACGCTTCCAGGGCCCACAGGTCGCCCTGCGGAAAGACCAGGACAGCCGGGCGCCGCGGCAGACCGGCCAGCCGTTGACTCAGCAGCGCGACCCGCTGCAGGCCCAGCGACGCCGACACCAGCACCACCGTCGTGCCGTCGGCCAACCCCGGGTGGTACTCCAGCTCCGCTGGGTCGGACCGGCGGACCTCCAGCCCGGCCTCCACCAGTGCGGTGGTCAGCTCGGGCACCAGCAGGGCCATGTCAGCGACGATGATCGCGGTCGGCCTGTTCATCGTGTCCCCCGTCCGTCGGGCCCTGGCCGGTTGCGCCGCGGGCCTGGCGTACCCCCAGGACGTTGTGGTTGCAGCCGTCGACGTACTCGTAGCCGAACTCGTCGAGGCTGCGGATCGCCAGCAGCAGCCCGCACCCGCCGGCCGGGCGCAGCATCGGGTCGGCGTGGACCCGCGCGGTCAGGTCCCGGCCGCGCGGGTCGAACGGCGGCGCGGAGTCGCTGATCCGCACCCACACCATGTCGTCGCGCCGGCCACCGTGGAGGTGGATCCGACCGGGCTGCCAGCGGTAGCCGTGCTCGACGATGTTGGTGGTGATCTCGTCGGAGGCCAGCCGCAGCCGGTACGCCTCCCGCACGGCCAGGCCCAGCCCGGTGGCCAGCCGGGCGACGAAGTCGGCGACCTCCCGGGAGGGCGCCCGTCCGTCGTGCAGGCGCAGACTCCACTCCGTCACTAGCCGAGCTCCGGCCGCAGTTCGATGCTGCGGTCGAATCCGGTCAGCCGGATCGTCTCGGCCACCTCGTCGTTGGCACCGACCAGCACGATCCGTACCCCGCGGCCGAGCCGCTGGTGGGCGTAGACCAGGCAGCGCAGGCCCGCCGACGACAGGTAGGTCAGCCCGGTGACGTCCAGCGTGAGCTGGCGCAGCGGCGACCGGGTCGCGTCGGTGACCAGCCGGTGCAGGTCAGGGGCCGACTCCGCGTCGGCCTCACCGACCAGCACCAGGGTCGCGACGTCGGCCTCGACGATCATTCGGGTATCCAGGCTCATGATGCACCTCGGTTCTCAGATGGTTCGGTCAGCGCGGTCAGCACCACGACCGAGCGGGCGCCGACCGTCAGTCGGGACTGTTCGGCCAGGGGCGGCTCGAGCCCCGGGGGGTACGCGTCGTGCGGCGCGGGCGCCGAGGTGTCGGCAAACCGGCCCCAGACCAGGCCGGGTGGCAGCTCGGGCAGGTGGACCGCGCAGGGCTCCCAGTGCGCGTTCGCCGCCAGGAAGACCACGTCCTCGCCGCCGTCGTCGGGCTCGGCGGCCCGCAGCATCGCCGCCACCAGCAGCCGGTCGGCCGACCAGTCCGGGGTCCACGCCCGCTCGCCGTGCCAGCTGACGTCGGGCAGGGCCGCGCCGGGACTGGTGCCGGTGACGTGCGTGACGCGGCGCAGCGCCGGGTGCGCCCGGCGGAACGCGATCGCCCGTCGGGTGAACTCCACCAGGTCGGCGTTGCGCTCCAGCAGCCCCCAGTCCAGCCAGGAGAGCTCGTTGTCCTGACAGTAGGCGTTGTTGTTGCCCTGCTGGGACCGGCCCATCTCGTCGCCGGCCAACAGCATCGGCACGCCGTGGCTGGTCAGCAGCAGCAGCAGCGCGTTGCGGACCTGCCGGGCGCGCAGCTCGAGCACCTCGGGGTCGTCGGTCGGGCCCTCGTGACCGCAGTTCCACGAGTAGTTGTCGTCGGCGCCGTCCCGGTTGTCCTCGCCGTTGGCCGCGTTGTGTTTGTCGTTGTAGGCGAACAGGTCGTGCAGGGTGAACCCGTCGTGCGAGCAGACGAAGTTGACCGAGGCCAGCGGGCCGCGACCGCGGTACAGGTCGGGCGAGCCGACCAGTCGGGTGGCCAGTTCACCACTGGTACCGGCCTCACCGCGCAGGAACCGGCGAACCAGGTCGCGGAACCGCCCGTTCCACTCCGACCAA
This sequence comes from Micromonospora sp. NPDC049171, assembly GCF_040648275.1. Classification (NCBI taxonomy): domain Bacteria; kingdom Bacillati; phylum Actinomycetota; class Actinomycetes; order Micromonosporales; family Micromonosporaceae; genus Micromonospora; species Micromonospora sp. NPDC049171. Next base: position 313,562 of record NZ_JBEZDJ010000003.1, on the reverse strand, counting down.
CGGCCGTAGTCCGGGAAACTGCCCACCTGGTAGAGCCCGCCGGCGTCCCACGCCTCGGCGACCAGCTTGGTGTCGCGCAGCACCGGATCGGCGGCGATCGCCTCCAGCAGCGGCGGGTTGGCCAGCGGGGTGCCGTCCGGGCCGCGGGTGAGGATCGAGGCCAGGTCGAAGCGGAAACCGTCGACGTGGAACTCGGTCACCCAGTACCGCAGGCAGTCCAGCAGGAAGGCGCGGGCCACCGGGTCGTTGGCGTTGACCGTGTTGCCGGTGCCACTGAGGTTCAGGTACGCCCCGTTGCCGGTCAACATGTAGTAGGCGCGGTCGTCCAGCCCGCGCAACGAGATGGTCGGGCCCAGTTCGTTGCCCTCCGCGGTGTGGTTGAGCACCACGTCGAGCATCACCTCGATGCCGGCGCGGTGCAGCTGCCGCACCAGATACTTGAACTCGGTGATCTGCCCGCCGACCCGCGCCGAGGCGGCGTACGAGGCCTTCGGGGCGAAGAACCCGAGGGTGTGGTAGCCCCAGTAGTTGCGCAGCCGCCGCCCGCTCGACGGGTCGACGCGGCCCAGGTCGGTCTCGTCGAACTCGAACACCGGCATCAGCTCGACGCAGTTGACCCCCAGTGCGGTCAGGTACGGGATCTTCTCCACCAGCCCGGCGAACGTGCCGGGCCTCCGTACCCCGGAGGAGGGGTGCCGGGTGAAGCCGCGCACGTGTGTCTCGTAGATCACCAGGTCCCGCATGGGCAGGCGGAGCTGCTGGTCGCCGGCCCAGTCGAAGTCGTCGTCGACCACCCGGGCCCGGTAGCGGTAGCCGTCCGGCGGGTACGGCGGGCTGCCCCACCGCTCCAGGCCGCCGAACGCCCGGGCGTACGGGTCGGCCAGCACCCGCCGGGGGTCGAACCGGTGCCCGGCCTCGGGTTGGTACGGCCCGTCGGCGCGGTAGCCGTACTCGACGGTGGTCGGGTCCAGACCCAGTACCGTCATCGAGTACACCCCGCCGGTCCGGAACTCCTGCGGGAACGGCAGCTCGGCGAAGGGTTCCGCGTCGCCGCGCCGGAACAGCACAAGCGTCATGGCCGTGGCCGCGTTGGAGTGGATGGAGAAGGTGACCCCGTCCGGGCCGGGGGTGGCGCCGAAGGGCAGCGGGTCGCCGGCGCGGACCGTGAAGCCGCCGATCCGGCGGGTGCGCCCGGCGTGCACCGCGGGCGGCAGGCTGGTGGTGGTCATCGGCTCAGCGCCTCCACGCCCGCGTCCACCGTGTCGGCCACCAGGAACGCCTCGATGAAGCCGGTGGCCGACAGCACCGCGTGCACGTCGGCGGGGATGCCGGCCAGCGCCAGCCGGAGCCCCTTCTGCCGGGCCTGCCGGTAGACCAGCAGCAGCACCCGCAGGCCCGCGCTGGACAGGTAGGACATCCGGCTGAGGTCCAGCAGCAGATGGCCCTCGTCGGGGATCAGCTGACCGAGGTCGTTGTGCACCTGCGAGGCTGTGGCACTGTCCAGGTCCCCGATGAGCGCGATGACCGTGGTGTTCTCGCGCATCGACTTTTCGACTCGCATGTCCGTCCTTAGGAGACTCGCGCCGGTCGGCGGTGGGTGCGCTACCGGCCGGCGGATACCGGTGTTCAGACGACCGGCGACAGCCGCACCCGTACCGTCAGGTCGGATTTGCTGTCGGGTAGGGCGACCGACATCTGGTCGGGATCGAAGGCCCGGTACGGGCTGCCGTCGATCTCGACCTGGTCGAGCCGGACCCGACCGGTCGGCAGCGCGTCCGGCGCCACCCGCAGGACCCGGTCGACGAAGCCGTCCGGCTTCGGCTTGAACCACAGGTCCAACGGCTCGCCTCGGATCAGCAGCCGCTGGTACACCGTCGACAGCAGGCACAACTCGGAGGCGTGGTACATGCTCATCGAGTGGCTGCCCTTGAGCCGTTCGGTGCCCAGCAGGTACGGCAGGCCGTTGGCCAGCACGTTGAAGTAGACCCCGCCCTCGTCGTGGTCGAGGAAGAACGCGTTGTAGAACGCCGCCGCCTCCCGGCCGTGCCGCAGGAACTCTTCGTCACCGGTGTTGCCGGCCAGGATCAGGTACGCCAGGATCGCCTGCTCCTGCTGCCACCACGCCTTACGGTCGTGCCAGGTGAGTCGGTGGGCCGTGGCACCGGGGGCGAGGGTGCGGTCCAGCACGTCGTACCAGCCGCCGCGCTGGGTGTCGCTGGCCAGCGCGGGCATCCGGTGGCCGATCTCCTCGGCCAGCCTCCGGTAGGCGTTGCGCGGCCGGATGGCGTTCATCCGCAGCATGTTCCAGGCGATCTTGAGGTTGTGCCCGACCACGGCCCGGTCCTGCTGCCAGCCCCAGGACCGGTCCGGGGTCCAGTCGCCGTGGAACCGCTCCTGCACGAACGGGCTGCCGCTCTCCGGGAAGTACTCCAGGATCAGGTCGAAGCACTCCTGGAGCATGTCGGCGTACCGCTGCTCACCGGTGGCCAGCCACAGGTTGATCAGGTACGCCGGGGCGTGGTCGCCGATGGAGTTCCAGTTCTTGCGGGCCCGGTTGGGCCCCAGGCTCTCCTCGTGCGGGCTGAGCCGGATCGGGTCGACGTGCGACCACCAGCCGCCCTGCTTGTCGTCGTGGAAGAACCTGTCGAACAGCCGCATGGTGCCGTCGATGTCGGCGGCGATCGCCGGGTCGCCGGTGATCCGGTACGTCTGCGTCGGCCCGACCAGCGCGTAGATCTGCTCGTACGCCGGGATGGCCGCGTAGTCGTCGCCGAACTCGGAGGTGAACAGCTTCGACTCCACCGCGTCGCGCACGTCCACGCCGTGGTACCAGTACACGACGTCGTTGTCCCGGTCGACGAAGCGCATGTGCTCGCGCATGTACTCGGTACCCCGCTCGGCGACCTGCAGGTAGGTCTCGTCCCCGGTCAGCAGGTACGTCGAGGCCATGCCGTACACCAGGCGGGACAGGGTGTCGGTCTCCTGCACGTGGTTGGCGCTCTTGTCACCGCCCAGTCGCACCACCGTCCGGTAGTCGGTGAAGTCGGGCACCTCCGTGTCGCCGAACTGGGCCCGCCGGTAGAACCGGGCCAGTTCGGTGAGCTGCTGGGTCCACCAGCCCGGCTCCTCGAAGGCGTGCTCGCCGACCCGCCGCCCGGGCAGCACCACCCGGTGCGCCTCGAACGCGTAGCCGTCCGCGCCGGGGGTGAAGACCCCGTAGGCGAACAGGTGCCGGCCCGGGGTGAGCAGTTCGGGCAGTTCGCCGGTCACGTCCTGCGGCGGCTGTCCGAGGTTGTTGACCACCGTGGCGTACACGGTGGGGGAGTAGGTGGCCCGTAGCGCGCGGCCGTCGCTGGTGCGCAGGTCGACCTGGCGCCGCTGTGGGTCGTGCCCGGTCACGTAGCCGGCGACCAGGTCGGAGAAGGTGAAGTCGGGGCGGTAGTCAGTTGCCATGGCGCACTCTCCGCGCGTTCGGCACCGCCGAGCGCCACCAGCGGGTGTCCCGCGTGGCGACCCGGGCGGCGATCAGGTCGATCATGGTGCGGGCGAACAGGTGGCAGTGGTCGGCGCTGCGGCCGGTCACCAGGTCGCCGTTGACCACCACGTCCTGGTCGGTGTAGACGGCGCCCATGTTTCGCACATCGGCGACCAGGTTGTTGTGGCAGGTCAGCGCCCGGCCGGTGACGGTGTGTGGGATGGGGGCGACCAGCCACATGCCGTGGCACACGATTCCCTTGAGCACCGAGGGCTCGGCGAAGGCCCGCTCCAGCAGCCGGGTGGCCGGGGCCAGCTCGCCCGGCCGCTCGGCGTAGCGCAACCGGTCGGAGACCATCCCACCGGGCACGATCAGCGCGTCGTAGCCGCGCAGCCGCTCGTCGTCGACCGCCTCCAGGTCGCCGTCCACTGTGAACGGCAACCGGTACTCGTGGCCGCTGAAGGTGATGCTCGACTGGCCCCACAGCCGGGTGAGGAACTCCACCCGGGCGCCCTCCTCGGCGAACCGGCGCTGATAGTAGTCGATCTCCGGCTCGACGTAGTCGGTCTCCATCAGGATCGCGACGGTCCGGCCGGCCAGTCGGCCGCCGTCGCGGAGGATCATCTCGTTCACTGTGCGGACTCCAGGGTGAGGATGTGCCGCGGCCGCCGCCGGGCCGTCGGGGAATGCGGGGCGGCGGGCCCCGCCCGGTGCGCCGGGCGGCCCGGTGCGCCGGACCGGTCCCGTGGGGGACCGGCCGGCCGCGGCGCCGGGCCGCCCGGACGCCACCCGTGCCGGCGCGCCGACGCGGGTCAGGTGGTGGCCGTTACCCGGTGACCAGGTCGACCAGGAACGGACCCGGGTGCGCCAGCATGCGGCGCACCGCCGGGACCACCTCGGCGGGCCTGCTCACGCGGACCGCCTCCACGCCGAGACTGCGGGCCAGGCCGGCGAAGTCGATGTCCGGCCGGGACAGGTCGAAGCCCTCGGGGTGGGGGTGCGGGTCGATGCCGCGTTCCCGCCAGTACTGCTCGATGTTGAGGTCGAGCAGCTCGTACCGGTGGTTGTTGCAGATCACGAACTTGGCGCCGACGTCGTGCCGGGCGGCGGTCCACAGCGCCTGGATGGTGTACATGCTCCCGCCGTCACCGGTGAAGCCGACCACCTCGGCCGACGGCCTGGCCATCTTGGCGCCGACCGCCCCCGGGATGCCGACGCCCAGCGACCCGCCGCGGGTGAGGAAGTAGTTGCCGGCCACCCGGGGCGGCAGGTGCTTGACCAGGCCCGGCGAGGCGGTCAGGGCCTCGTCGAACAGCACCAGGTCCGGCCCGGTCTGCGCGGCCAGCTCGGCGGCGAACAGCTCGATCATCGGGCTGTCGGCGGTCGGCTCCGGGCGGACCCACGGCGCCGGCGTGGCCGGCTCCGGCCGGTCGGCGCCGAGCCGCTGCGCCAGCGCGGCCAGGGTCGGCTTCGGGTCGGCGACCAGGGCCAGGTTGACCGGGAAGTTCTTGGCCATCTCCCAGTCGTCCAGGTCGACGTGGACGATGGTGGCGCCCTCGGCGAACGGGCTGGCCAGTGCCGGGAACACCTCGGGGAACACGTACGTGCCCACGATCAGCACCGCGTCGGCGTCGCCGACCACCCCCGCGCTGACCTCACCGAACATGTGCCCGAGCTGACCACGGTAGAGCGGGTGGGTGCTGTCCATGTTCAGTTCGGAGTTGTCCACACCCCACACCGGGGCGTCGAGCAGCTCGGCCACCCGGGTCAGCTCCGCCTGGGCCCCGGAGACCGCCACCCCGTCGCCCATCAGGATCAGCGGCCGCCGGGCCCCACGCAGGGCCTGCGCCGCCCGGTCCAGCTCCGCCGGCACCGGCAGCACCGAGCGGGTGGGGATGGTGCTGGGTACGACCGGCTCCTCCGTTGACGCGTCGAGCACGTCCATCGGCAGGGCGACGAAGACCGGGCCGCGCGGTGGAGTCATGGCGATCTTCACCGCGCGGCGCAGCACCCGCAGTACGGAGTCCGGGTGCACCACCCGGGTCGCGTACTTCGTCACCGGCCGGGCCATCTGCACGAGGTCCACGGCCATCTGCGAATCCATCGCGTCGTATCGCACGCCGGCCTCACCGGCGATCACCACGAGCGGCGAGTGGCCCCGCTTGGCCTGGTACAGCATGCCGATGCCGTTACCCAGCCCCACCCCGGTGTGCAGTTGCACCAACGCCGGACCAGCACTCGCCCGGGCGTACCCGTCGGCGATGCCCACCGCGACGGCCTCCTGCAGCGCCAGCACGTACTCGAAGGCCGGCAACTGCTCCACGACGTCGAGGAATCCCTGCTCCACCGTGCCGGGATTGCCGAACATCCTGGTGATCCCGTCGGCGGCGAACTGCTCGAAAATGGCGATCTTTCCTGGTCTTGCGGTCATTGGTGCTCCTTCACCCGTGTGTCAGACCGTCCGGTTACCAGCCGTACCGGCGCAGGCCGTTCTCCAGCACCTCGACCAGCTTCTCGCCGCCCAGGAACGAGTCCGGGGTGGACCGGGCGGTGACGAAGGGGTAGTCGACGATGACCGAGGTCTCCCTGCCGACGTTGCCGTGGAAACGACCGTCGGGGCCGGTGGCGTCGCGCAGGATGTACTCCAGCGGGTACGGCGGCGGGCCCATGTTGAAGTCGACGCCGACGAAACCGGTGCCGTCCTTGTAGTCGTACTCCTTGCAGTGACCCGTGACGTGCTTGCCCCAGATGATGCTCTCCCGGTCCTCCCAGTCCCGGGCGAACGCCAGCGGGGCCACGCCGTAGCACAGACCCAGGATCGGCTTGTCGGCCCGGTGGAAGGCCAGGATCAGTTCGTGCAGCCGGCCGTTGTTGACCAGGTCCACGATCGGGCCACTGCCGCCGACGATGGTCAGCGCGTCGTACTGCTGGATGTCGCTGTCCAGCGTGGCCAGTTCCCGGTTGTAGGCCTCCAGCAGCCGCAGGTGGTTCGACTCGCTGTCGTACGGCCGCTCCGGGATCCAGTCGGCCAGGCTGATCGGGTTGGCCAGCCGGTCGGATTCGTCGAGCTCACGGGCGGCCACGGCCACCTCGGGGGTGGTGACGGTCCGGCCCAGCGGCGGGTCGACGTAGCCGGGGTCCAGGCTCGGCGGCAGCGCCACCGGGCGCTTTCCGTTGGGGGTGGCGAAGACGCTCGTGTAACCCGCCTGGTCGAAGTTGACCAGCGGACCGAGCAGTTCCTCGCCCCAGTACCCGTATTCCGAAAGAACGATGAGAATCTTCTTGGACACTTTCTCTCCTTCATTCCCGCACGTGCGGAACAATGCTGCCGGATTGTCTCGTAATTACGCGCCCGAGTCGTTCCCCCTTCTTGTTCGGTAATTCAAGTCAACCAATCCGACAGGCCGGCGACAAGGTGGGGGAAAGGTGCCGTCGTCACTTTGCGATGTCGCCGGTGTGACCGGTCGGCATTTCGGCAGGTCCACTGTCGGCGTCCGGCTGGGCGGCGGCGAACCGGCGTACGGCCCGCAGCGGGATGTCCACCCATCCGGGCCGGTTGCGCGTCTCGTAGACCACCTCGTAGACCGCCTTGTCCAGCTCGTAGGCGTCCAGGCCGGCGCGGTCGCCCAGCGGCACCCCGCCGGCGGCGGTGTAGCCGGCGCAGAAGGCGTCCCGGGCCGCGGTCACCCACTGCCGGGCGACCCGTTGGCGCCCGGGGTCCTCTGGCGCGCCGCCGGCCAGCAGGGCGTGCCCGGCGGCGTACTCCAGCGACCGGAGCATCCCGGCGACGTCCTGCAACGGCGAACGCCGGGTCACCCGGTCCCCGATCGGCGCGGCCGGTTCGCCCTCGAAATCGATGAGCAGCCAACCGTCGGTGGTCCGCAGCACCTGACCGAGGTGCAGGTCGCCGTGCACCCGCTGGGCCCGTTCGGTCGGGCCGGCCGGTAACCGGTCCAGCACCCGACGCAGGGCGGGTAGGTGCGGCAGCAGCACCGGCGCATCCCGGGCGGCGGCGGTCAGCCGGTCGTGCATCCGCGAACGGGCCGCGGCAAGTGCCGGACCTGTCACCTCGGCGGTGCCGAACGCGTCGGCCAGTTGGGTGTGCACCGCCGCGACCGCCGAGCCGAGCTCGGACAGCTCCGGCAGCAGGTCCACCGGCTCCGGCTCGCCGTCCAGCAACGCCCGCACACCGGTGGTGACCAGGTCCCAGCCCTCCCGCGCCCGGGGGACGAAGGAGTGCAGCACCCCGAATGTGACCGGCTGGCCGTGCAGTTCGCCCTCGACCGCGCCGACCAGCCGGGCCAGGTGTGCCCCGCCGGCCAGCCGGCGGTGCACCTCCAGGTCCGGGTTGACCCCGGGGGACAGCCGGCGGAACAGCTTGAGGATGAACCGGTCGCCGAAGACCACCGAGGTGTTGGACTGCTCGGCGGAGCCGCGCCTGACCCGCAGCCCGGCCCGCCGGGCCAGGCGCAGGTCGGCCGGCCGCTCCGGGACGAACCGCAGCTCACCCACCCGGGCCCCGTCGGCGATCAGCCGCAGCAGCGCCGACATCAGCTCCGGGTCGGCGGTGCCGTCGTAGACCAGCGTCCCGCCGGCGTGCAGCACCAGTTCGCCGCCGAGCCAGGTCGGGGAGTCGTCCGGGCGCAGGCCCAGCAGCAGCTGGAAGTGCCCGACGGTGTCGCCCAGGTGGACGGCGACGACCACCAGCAGCCCTCGCGGCCCGCCGTGCCGGCCGTGGTCGGTCAGCTCGACCGCCCGTACGACCTCGACCTGCTCCGGGCGCCGCCCGCCGCTGCCGAACCAGCGCCGGGTGGGCAACCAGTCGGCCAGTGCCGGCCCCAGCCGGGCCGCGACGGGCTCACCGAAGGCGTACGTCCACGCGGTGGCGGTCACGACGCCTCCCGTACCGGCAGCACCCCGAACCAGAAGAACCCGTGACCGGGCATGGTGAGGGTGTAGGTGGGCCGTTCGACGACGCCGAACCGGGTCCCGCCGGTCAGCTCGACCAGTTCGCGGCCGCGGTGGTCGGACAGGTCCAGCTCGACCGGCTGCGGGCGCCGGGACAGGTTGTACGCGCACAGCACGACGCTCTCCACCGGTGTGCCGTCGTCGTCCTCGCCGACGTGCCGGCGCAGGAAGGCCAGCACGCTCGGGTTGGAGGAGCCCAGTTCGGCGTACTCGCCAAGGCCGAAGGCGGGATGCTGGCGGCGGACCTGGATCATCCGGCGGGTCCAGTTCAGCAGGCTGGCCGGGTTGTTCGTCTCCACCTCGACGTTGACCGCCTGGTAACCGTAGATCGGGTCCATGATGACCGGCAGGTAGATCCGGCCGGGGTCGCAGTTGGAGAAGCCGGCGTTGCGGTCCGGGGTCCACTGCATCGGGGTGCGTACCCCGTCCCGGTCACCGAGCCAGATGTTGTCGCCCATGCCGATCTCGTCGCCGTAGTACAGCACCGGCGAGCCGGGCAGGCCGAGCAGCATCGCGGTGAACAGTTCCTGCTGGTTGCGGTCGTTGTCCAGCAGCGGGGCCAGCCGGCGCCGGATGCCGATGTTGGCCCGCATCCGGGCGTCCTTGGCGTACTCGGCGTACATGTAGTCGCGTTCCTCGTCGGTGACCATCTCCAGGGTCAGCTCGTCGTGGTTGCGCAGGAAGATGCCCCACTGGGCGCCGGAGGGGATCGGCGGGGTCTGGGCCAGGATCTCCGAGATCGGGTACCGGCTCTCCCGGCGCACCGCCATGAACAGCCGCGGCATCAGCGGGAAGTGGAACGCCATGTGGCACTCGTCCCCGCCGACGGCCGGGTCGCCGAAGTACTCGACCACGTCGGCCGGCCACTGGTTGGCCTCGGCCAGCAGCACCCGGTCGCTGTACTCCTCGTCGACCACCCGCCGGCACCGTTTGAGGAAGTCGTGGGTTTGCGGCAGGTTCTCGCCGTTGGTGCCCTCCTCCTCGAACAGGTACGGCACCGCGTCCAACCGGAACCCGTCGATGCCCAGGTCCAGCCAGAACCGCAGCACGTCGATCATGGCCTCGGCGACCTGCGGGTTCTCGTAGTTCAGGTCGGGCTGGTGGGAGAAGAACCGGTGCCAGTAGAACTGACCGCGCACCGGGTCGTAGGTCCAGTTCGACACCTCGGTGTCCACGAAGATGATCCGGGCGTCGGGGTAGCCGGTGTCGGTGTCGGACCAGACGTAGTAGTCGCCGTACGGCCCGTCCGGGTTGAGCCGCGACTCCTGGAACCACGGGTGGGTGTCGGAGGTGTGGTTCAGCACCAGGTCGGTGATCACCCGGATGCCGCGCAGGTGCGCCTGGTCCAGCAGGTGGACGAAGTCCTCCACCCGGCCGAACTCGGGCAGCACCGTGCGGAAGTCGCGGATGTCGTAGCCGCCGTCGCGCAGCGGCGAGTCGTAGAACGGGGGCAGCCAGAGGCAGTCCACCCCCAACCAGGCCAGGTAGTCCAGCTTGCTGGCCAGGCCGCGCAGGTCGCCGGTGCCGTTGTCGTCGGAGTCCTTGAACGCCCGGACCAGCACCTCGTAGAAGACCGCCCGTTTGTACCACTGGTGTTGTGGCCGGGGCGGCCGGGCCGAGCCGAACTCCTGGGCGTCGACCTCGAGGACCCGGCCGCCGACGGTTCCGGCGCTCACGACCGCACCACCGTGGCGATGTGGGCGACCGCCCGCTGCGGCTCCAACCTGACGTAGGTGTGCTCACGCCACTGGAAGATCTCCCCGCCGACCTCGTCCAGCACGGTGAACCGGGCGTCCGGGTCCAGGCCCAACGCCGGCAGGTCCCACCGGACGGTGCCCTCCCGCGGCCGGTGCGGGTCCAGGTTGACCACGACCAGCACCACGTCCGTCCCCTCCGGGTCGGTCCTGGAGTACGCGATCAGCGCGTCGTCGTCGGTGTGGTGGAACCGCAGGGTCCGCAGGGTGCGCAGCGCCGGGTGGGCGCGGCGGATCTCGTTGAGCCGGGTCAGCCACGGTTGCAGCGACCGGTCCTGGGCCAGCGCGGCGGCGTGGTCGCGGGGGCGCAGCTGGTACTTCTCCGAGTTCAGGTACTCCTCACTGCCCTCGCCCACCGCCTCGTCCTCGAACAGCTCGTAGCCGGAGTAGACCCCCCAGGTCGGCGACATCGTCGCGGCCAGCGCCGCACGCAGGGCGAACATCGCCCGCCCGCCGTGCTGCAGACTGGCGTGCAGGATGTCGGGGGTGTTGACGAACAGGTTGGGTCGGGCCTCGTCCGCGTGTGCCACCAGGTCGTTTCCGAAGTCGATCAGCTCCTGCTTGCTGGTACGCCAGGTGAAGTAGGTGTACGACTGGCTGAAGCCCAGCCTGGCCAGGCCGTACAGCCGGGCCGGTCGGGTGAATGCCTCGGCGAGGAACAGCACGTCGGGCCACTGCTGCTTGACCCGCCAGATCAGCCAGTGCCAGAAGTCCGGTGGTTTGGTGTGCGGGTTGTCCACCCGGAAGATCCGTACCCCGTGCTCGACCCAGAGCAGCACCACCCGCAGGATCTCGGCGTAGAGGCCCGCCGGGTCGTTGTCGAAGTTGAGCGGGTAGATGTCCTGGTAGCGCTTGGGCGGGTTCTCGGCGTAGGCGATGGTGCCGTCCGGTCGGGTGGTGAACCACTCCGGGTGCGCGGTCACCCACGGATGGTCGGGCGCGCACTGCAGCGCCAGGTCCAGGGCGACCTCCAGGCCGAGGCCGCGCGCCTGGGCCACGAACGCGTCGAAGTCGGCCATGGTGCCCAGCGCCGGGTGCACGGTGTCGTGGCCGCCGGCGGCGGAACCGATCGCCCAGGGGGAACCAGGGTCGTCGGCCGCGGCGGAGATCGTGTTGTTCGGGCCCTTGCGGTGCTGCTCCCCGATCGGGTGGATCGGCGGCAGGTAGACCACGTCGAAGCCCATTGCGGCGATCCTGTCCAGCTCCCCGGCGGCGGTGACGAGCGTGCCGTGCACCGGCTCGCCGGTGTCGTCCCAGCCCCCCGCCGAGCGGGGGAAGAACTCGTACCAGGCGCCGGACAGGGCACGGGGCCGGTCCACCCAGACCTGCCGGGTCGGCCCCCGGCTGACGAACTGACGGACCGGGATCCGGGACAGGGCGGCCCGGACCTCGGCGCTCTCGGCGGGACGCAGCCGCTCCCGTAGCGGCAGGGCGGTGTCCCGCAGCGCGGCGGCGGCGGCCGACAGCAGCCCTCGGCCGTGACCCGCGCCGGGTCTACGGGCCACCCGGTCCAGCAGCCGCGCGCCCACCTCGAGGTCGTTGTCCAGTGAGCCGGCGCCCTGGCCGTCGGCCAGTTTGGCGGCCACGGTGTCCCGCCAGCTCTCCCACGGGTCAGCCCAGCCGTCGACCCGGAACGTCCACAGCCCGGCGACGTCCGGTGTGATGGTCGCCAACCAGGAGTCGGTGCCGGGTGCCCCGGGGGTCATCCGGGTGCTCCGCGGACCGTGGTCCCGCGGGCCGCGCCAGACCACGGTCGCGGCCACCCTCTCGTGCCCTTCACGCCACACCGTGGCGCGTACGGTCATCTGCTCGCCAACGACCGCCTTGACGGGGTGGGCCCCCTCGGCGACGACCGGGGAGACGTCCTCAACGGCGATTCTCTTCATTGTCGCGATCACTCCTCCCGCCGTGGCCGGGAAGCCACGGGCAGGCAGACGGGAACCCGTCCGCCACCGCCGTCGGACGGCGGTGGCGGACGGGTGGCGCCGGTGACGGCCGGTCGGGGTTCCCGGGTGGTCCCGGCCGGAGGCCGGCCACGCCGTGGACACGTCGCCTGTCACCGGAGCTGGCCAGGTCAGCGGCTCTCCGGCCCGATCACCCAGTGCTCACGGGTGAGCATCTGGTGGATGTAGCGGGGCTCGACGAAGCTCCGCAGTTCTTTCTCTGCCTGTTGGAACTCCGCGGAGGACAGGGCACGGTGGACCGACTCGACGTCGTCGAACCACAGCTGGTACGCCGCGTCGAGCACCGCCTCGCCGATGCCGTACGCACCGTCGCGGGTGTGGCCCTGCAGGTAGCCGCGCAGGCCGGGGACCTGACGGACGAGTTGGGCGTGTTCACCGAGGCTGCGCCGGCGGAAGTCCGCCAACGGCACGCCCTCGCGCCGCTTGACCAACCGGATGAGCTTGACTCCGGGACCGGTGCCGGTGTGCGCGGGTGGCTCGACCAGGACGTGCGCGTCGGTGTCGAGTACGACGGTGCGCCAGAACGCCGCCCAGCGGGGTTCGTCGAGGCGGGCCCCCTGCAGGAACTCCTCGGTCTGTAGCGAGGCCAACTGCTCCTCCTCGTTGGCCAGCCAGATCTCGGCGACACCACTCCACAGTGGCTCGTCATCCCGGTCGTCGAGCGGGATCCGGGTGTCGATCATGTAGCGGCGGATCTGCGGGATCTTGCTCGCGTACTCGACGGCGTGCACGTCGAGCCAGTACCGCTGGAATTCCTCCTCCGACATACCCGGCTTCGGGTAGGCGAAGATCATCTGATGGATCACGTCTCTTCCTCTCCTCGTGCGGGCGGCGCCGGGGCGCGGGTCAGACCTTGTACCGCTGCTGCACGTCGGCCGCGAAGCCCAGGTAGTCCCGCAACGGCCAGACGACCTCGAACTCCAGGTACTCGCGCATCGGGAGCCGGCCCAGAGCCGTCCGGTCCAACTCCTCGGCATTGGGTGAGTCGATGATGGCGATGACGCGCTTCTGGGCGGCGACCTTCCAGATGCCCACCGCGAAACCGGAATCCACGGTCTCCTGGGCGTGCGCGGTCTCCTCGGCCTCGATCTCCCACAGTTCGTCCAGGGTCACCCGACCCTCGTGGTTCCATTTCATCTGAACGTAGAACAGCATCTACCTCTCCCGTCGACAGATCTGGGCGGTCATTCGGAGGCGGCGGTGTCCACCGGGTTTGTCGCGGCACGCGTACCGGAACGGAATTGTCCGGGGATCTCCGTCAGCGGTACGGCGGCGGCGAATTACGCCTGCCTTCGCTGGATGAAACAATTATCGGCAATCCGTACGAGCGGCGGCAACGCCGACCGCACGGAGTGACGGGTGCCGTTCGTGTCGGCCGTCCGCGGCGACCACCGGCGTCCCGGTTCACCCGGGGTGGGCGGCGGATTCCGGGCGTAGCCACAGCGTCGTCAGTGCCGGCAGCCGGAGTACGGCCGAGGCCGGCATCCCGTGCCACGGCAGCGGCTCGGCCCCGACGACCCCGAGGTTGCCCGCGCCGCCCCCGCCGTAGACTGTGGAATCGGTGTTGATCACTTCGAGCCACCGGCCGGTGCCCGGCAGGCCCACCCGGTGCGCGTCCCGGTCCCGGTCCGACAGGTTCGTCAGGCAGACCACGACGCTTCCGTCACCGGCCTGTCGCAGGAAGGCGTACGTGGCACCGTCCGCGTCGTCGGCGTCGATCCACCGGAAGCCCTCCGGCCGGTCGTCCAGTGACCACAGGGCCGGCTCCCGCCGGTACCGTCGGTTCAGGTCCCGCACCAGGCGACGGATCCGGTCGTCGGCCTGCTCCCAGGCCAGGCCGTGCTGCTCGCTCCACTCGGAGAGCTGGCCGAACTCGCAACCCATGAAGAGCAGCTGTTTGCCGGGATGGGCCCACATGTAGGCCAGCAGTGCCCGCAGGTTGGCCCGCTGTGCGTCCGGGCCGCCGGCCATCTTCGTCAACAGCGAACCCTTGCCGTGCACCACCTCGTCGTGGCTGATCGGCAGGACGAAGTGCTCGCTGAGGGCGTACGACGAGGCGAACGTCAGGGCGTGGTGGCGAGCGGGTCGGCGACCCGGATCCTCACCCAGATATCCCAGGGTGTCGTGCATCCATCCCATGTCCCACTTGAAACCGAACCCCAGGCCGTCCTGGTCGGTGGGTCGGGTGACGCCGGGCCAGGCGGTCGACTCCTCGGCGATCATCATGATCCCCGGGTGCAGGCGGTACGCCGTGGCGTTGACCTCCTGCAGTAACGAGACCGCCTCCAGGTTCTCCCGCCCGCCCCGGGCGTTCGGCAACCACTGTCCGGGAGCGCGGGAGTAGTCGAGGTACAGCATGCTGGCCACCGCGTCGACCCGGAGCCCGTCGACGTGGAACTCCTCCAACCAGTAGAGGGCGTTGGCGACCAGGAAGTTGCGTACCTCCGGCCGGCCGAAGTCGAAGATCGCGGTCCCCCAGTCGGGGTGCTCACCCCGACGCGGGTCCGGGTGCTCGTAGGTGGGTGTGCCGTCGAAGTGCCGCAGCGCCCAGTCGTCGGTGGGGAAGTGCGCGGGAACCCAGTCCAGGATCACCCCGATCCCGGCCCGGTGCAGCCGGTCCACCAGGTGGCGGAACTCGTCGGGGGTGCCGAGCCGGGGATCCGGAGCGTAGTAGCCGGTCACCTGGTAACCCCACGACCCGCCGTAGGGGTGCGCGGCGACGGGCAGGAACTCCACGTGGGTGAAGTCCAGGTCGTCGAGGTAGGCGACGAGCTCGTCGGCCAACTCCAGATAGGACAGTCCGGGCCGCCACGAGGCCAGGTGCACCTCGTAGACGCTGACCGGACGGTGCAGCGGTGTCGTCTCGGCCCGCTGACGCAGCCACGCCCGGTCGCCCCACCGGTACGACGACGCGACGACGACGCTGACCCGCGACGGGGGCGGCTCGGCGCACCTGCCCAGCGGGTCGGCCTTGGCCCGCCACCGGCCGTCGGCGCCGCGTACCTGGTACATGTAGCGGGCCCCGGCGCCGATGTCGGGGACCAGGATCTCCCACACCCCCGAACCCCCGAGCCGGCGCATCGGCAGTCCGTCGCCGACCCTCCATCCGACGAAGTCGCCGACCAACCGGACCGCCCGAGCCCGCGGCGCCCACACCGCGAAGCTGACACCCGCCGGACGGACCCGCGCGCCGAGGACCGTCCACAGCCGTTCGTGTCGGCCCTCGCCGATGAGGTGCAGGTCGAGCTCACCGAGGCTGGGCGGATGACGGTACGGGTCGTCGGCCGGCTCGCCGTCGACGCTCAGCCGGTAGTCGGTGACGGATCCGTCCACCGTGGCCTCGAACAGGCCGATGGGATGGACGCGGGTCATCGGACGGGTCGAGGTGGGCAGCACCAGTTCCACCCGGTCGGCCCCGCGGCGTATGGTGCGTACCACAGTCGTGTCGCCGTGCCGATGGGCACCGAGTACCGCGTGCGGGTCGGCGATTTCGTCGGACAGGATCGCCTCGAGCCGTGCGTCGATGAAGGACATTTTTCCCCCGGACAGCGTCGTCGTGCCGAAAATAGGTCGTCGCATTGTTGTATTTCCGGGTTCCGGAGGCCGGCAAGGTGGAGTCGACGTAGTGGTGCGGGTCGAATACTTCCCACCTGTGGGATCGGCGTCGACAAAGTACGCCTGGTACTCGGGATACCACCACCAGCGGCCGCTGTCGGCGGCCCGCGCGGGTGACCATAATCGGAGATGGTGCACCAATGAGGACATCGCGGAGGTGCGTCCTAATTCGTGAATCCGTAAACTCCTGGCGGGAGAGAGCGAATGTCTGACGTGACCGCGGCCGCAGCGGGTGCGGGATTGCTCATCCTGGTCTGGCTGAGCGTGGTCCGGACGGTCTTCGTCCCGCAGCGTGGCTCCTCCCGGGCGGCGCGGTGGACCGTCCAGGTGCTGTTCGCGGTGAGTGTGGGTGTCGCCCACCGACTACCGGTACCGCTGCGCCGTCTGCTGCTCGACATGTACGCCCCGGTCAGCCTGTTCGTCGTGGCGATCGCCTGGGCGCTGGGTGTGGAGGTGGGCTTCGTGCTCCTGGCGCGGTCGGCCGGCCTGGTCGTGAACCTCGACGACCTGACCCGGTTCCTCACGCTCCGCCTCGATGGCGCCGCTGTCGTGTGGCAGCTGGGCGCGTTCGGGTCGGTGGCGCTGGTGGCCGGCGCCTTCCTGGCCCATCTCGTCCGTTTCGTGATCGCCTACGACCGACGTGAGCGGATGCTGACCGGGCTCCTCGTCGATCCGTCCCTGCTGGCCGACCCGGACCACCTCCTGACGGACCTGAGGCTCGCCCAGCGGCACCGGGTCGACGACTACTTCGCCGACTGGGACCGGTGGCTGGCCGAGACCTGCCACGCCCACCTGAGCTGCCCGGCGCTGGCTCACTCCCGGTCGGCCGGTTCGTTGTCCTGGCTACAGGCCGCGGTGATCGTGCTGGACTCCGCGGCGCTGCTGGAGGCGGTGGCACCCACCGTGGCACCCTCCGGGGGGCGTGCGTTGCTGCGCAACGGGTCGGCCTGGCTGCAGCAGGTGGCCGAGCAGATGGGTGTGGTCATCCATACCGTGCCGGTCAGCCTGCAGGGCCGGGAGGAACGGGCGTTCGACGAGACCGTGGGCGTGGCGATCAGCGTGGGCCTGACGGAGGAACGGGACCGCCACCAGACGTGGACGAGGTTCCAGCAACTGCGGGGCCGGTACGCCCCGTACGCCGCCGCCATCGACTTCCAGTTGGGCCGGTGGACCTGACCGGGCGGTGCCCACCCGCGGCCGGTACGGAGGCGACGCTCCGCCGTCGCCGGCCCGGATGCCTCCGGGCCGGCGACGGCCCGCCCCCCGCACCGCGGCCGGGCGGGGTTGCCCCGCCCGGCCACGGCCGTCAGGCGTTGTCGCGGACCAGAGCGGTGATCTCGTGGTCGTCACCGAACACCTCGATCGCCACGTCGAGGGGGGTCTTCCCGTCGTGGCCGACGCGGTCCAACGCCGCCCCGGCCTGGATCAGCACCCGGGCGCAGTCCGCGTAGCCGTGCCAGAGCGCGTCGTGCAGCGGGGTGTAACCGTTGGTCGCCCCCTGGTAGTTCAGGTCGACGCCGGGAGCGGCGACGAGGATGGCGGTGATGTCGGCGTGGCCGTTGTACACCGCCTTGTGCAGCGGCACCGCGCCGAAGGTCGGCTCGGTGGCGTTGACGTCCGCACCGGCGGCCAGCAACGCGCGGACGATGGCGGTGTGCCCGTCGCGTGCCGCGACCAGCAGCGGCGTGTGCGCGTCGTTGAAGCCGTTGAGGACCGGGAACCGGGCGTCGACCGGCGCGCCCTCGTCCAGCAGGGTCCGCACCTCATCCAGGTCACCCCTGGTCACCGCCGCCATCAACCGCTGCTGCTGAACCTGCCGCTCGTCGTTCTCGGCACGCCTGCGCAGCATCTGCTCGGCGGCCAACAGCTTCTCCTTGCCGAGGCTGTTGACGTTCAGCTCGTACTCGAAGTGCTCCTTCATGGAGAAGCCGTAGTGGGTGGAGAGGTTGACCCCCGCGTTCCTGTCCAACAGGTACTCCACGACGTCCGGCCACTTGTACCACAGGGCGTCCATCAGCGGCGTGTGGCCGGTCGTGGCGGCGACGGCGTCGACGAAGGCCCCGGCTTCCACCAGGACGCGGACCGTGTCGAGGTCGCCGTTCTGCACCGCCTTGTGCAGAGCGGTGCCGCCGGCGCGGCTGTCGGTGCTGAAGACGTCACCGCCGGCGTTGATCAGGGCCTTCACCAGGTCGGCGCGGCCCTCACCGGCGGCGGTCTGCAGGGCTGTCAGACCGGTCGCCGGGTCCCGGTGGTCGGGGTCCGCGCCGTCCCTGAGCAGCTTCGTGACCTGGTCGGCGGCCCCGTCGCGGATCGCGGCGAGGAGCCGCTGCCCGATGTCGGAACGGAACAGCTCGACCTCGGGTACGGAGTCGAAGAAGGCCTTCCAGTGCGCGATCCGGCCGTCTTCGTCGACCGTCAGCATCATCGAGAACTCGAAGTCCACGGTCATGCCGGTCCCGCGGTGCCGCAGCTTCTGGTAGTTGACCACGAAGGCGCGGTTGCCCTCGGCCAGCAGTTCCCGCTGCTCGAACTCGAGAATGTCGGTGAAGGCGGTCCGCAGCCGGAACGCCTCGACCACCTCGTCGTGCCCCCGCCACGTCCGCAGGTTGGGGATGACGGTGTTGAACTCGTTGCCGGGAAGTTCGAAGACGATCGACGGGGACAGGGCGTCGAGCACTCCCTGCAGGTTGCCCGCCTGTACGTCCTCGAAGAGCTTGCGGACGATCTCCCTGGTGCGTGTGGTGTCCATCTCTACCTTCCGTGGATCCGTCGTACTGTCGGTGGGACCACCGGGCACCGCCCGGATGGTGCGGGGGCGGCCGCGACTCGTGGCTAGTCGCGCGGCAGCGGCAGCGGCGAGTGGACGTCATCGGCGACGCCCCGCCGGTCGCCGGTGCGCCGGTCGTCGATGTCGAACCAGCGGCGGCCGTACATGTCGTTGACGGTGACGTCCTGGCGCAGCAGATCGTGCGGATAGCCCAACGGGGTCCGGCTGGCCTCGTCGAGCCGGTTCAGCTGCTCGTTGCTCAGCGTGACCTCGGTGCTGCCGAGGTTGTCCCGGATCTGCTCCTCCTTGGTCGCCCCGAGCAGCGGTATGACGGTCCCCGGTCGAGCGCGCAGCCAGGCGAGCGCCACCTGGGCGGAGGACCAGCCACCCTCCCCGGCCACCTCGGCGACGATGCGGATGAGGTCGTCGACGCCCCCCATGCTGTTGTGCTCCCGGGGCGCCACGGTCAGCCGGCCGGTGCCCCCGCGCAGGTACTTGCCGGTCAGCCGGCCCTCCGCCAGGGCGCCCCAGCACAGCACGGGGATGTCGAACTGGCGGGCCATCGGCAGCAGGTCGCGCTCGGCGCCCCGCTCCAGCAGGTTGTAGCGGATCTGCAGGCCGACGAACGGCGACCAGCCGCGCAGGTCGGCAAGCGTGTTGGCCTGGGCGACCTCCCAGGCGGGCCAGTTGGACGCGCCGACGTAGAGGATCTTGCCGGCGTGCACCTGGTCGTCCAGCGCCCGCATGATCTCCGGCACCGGGGTCAGCGTGTCGTGCGCATGGACCCACAGCACGTCGATGTAGTCGGTCCGCATCCGGCGGAGGCTGGCATCGATCGAAGCGACCAGGTTCTTCCGGTGGCTGCCCGCCGAGTTGATGTTCGCCAGGTCGGTCTGCAACGTGTACTTGGTGCCCAGGACGAACCGGTCACGGCGTCCCTTCAGCAGCTCGCCGAGGATCTGCTCGGAGGTGCCACCGGTGTAGTGGTCGGCGGTGTCGATGAAGTTCCCGCCGGCCTCCTCGTACCGGTCGAGGATGCGGGCGCTGGTCTCGATCGGAGCTCCCCAGCCCCAGTCCTCACCGAAGGTGACGGTGCCCAGGGCGAGTTCGGAGACCCGTACGCCGGTCCTGCCCAGAACGGTGTAGCGCATGCCTCTCCTCATTTCGTGACGACAGGGCTGTACTGCTCGTACAGTTCGATGAGTTCACCGGCTGGGCCCTTGACGAAGGCCACGCGCACGAGCATCTCTGGTGATCCGTTGATGGTCACGGTCGTCGGTTCCCCGGACCACTGGTCGAAGGGGAACGCCGCGCCGCCGGCGCCGAGACAGTTGCGGTACGCCTCGTCCACGCTCGGCACGATGAGGGCGATGTGCTGCAGGGGCCCGGCGGAGGAGTCGACGTCACGCCGGCCCCCCGGGAAGAGCTCGACGTAGGTGTGGCCGCCGAGTTCGATGTAGACGCCCCGACCGCAGTACACCACCTGCCCGGTCTCGGTGAAGGTCCTGGTCCACTCGTAGGTCCGGGAGAATCCCAGTCCCTCCCGGTAGAAACGCAGGGACTCGTCGACGTCCGGGCAGGAGATCGCCACGTGCATCAGGGTGGCGGAACCCGGCGGACGGCTGAACTGGGTGGTCATGGGCCGCTCCTTCCGTTCGTTGTGTCGGTGTGGTCGAGTGCCGTCACCTGGAGTTGAGCCAGGTCCGTAGGCGGGCGGGCAGGTCGGCCGCCGCGGCTGCCGGGGCGGTCAGGGCGACGTGCCCGTCCGGTCGGACGAGGACGGCGTGCGGCAGGTCGGCGCTGACCGCCACGCTGATCGCCGTCGGGCTGTCCGCGGCGGCCCTGGTCGCCGCGTCCAGGTCCGCGTCCGGGGGCAGCAGCATCGACCAGCCCAGCCCTTCGGACATCCCCGGCCGCGGTGGCATCCGGTCACCCACCGCGGGCTTCGGCGTGCCGGCGCCGCCGCCGTAGCTGACGCTCAGCTGGGCCAGCCGGTTCGCCAGGTACGAGGAGAACTCCGGCAGCCGGCCGAGGGTGGCCAGCATGGAGTTGCGCAGGTGGATGCTGGCGGGATCGCTCATGGTCGACACGTCGTGCAGTTGGGCGGTGAAGGCCAGCAGCCCCTCGGCCATCGGCCGCCGTTCCGCGTCGTAGGTGTCCAGCAGGCCCGGGCTCGCCGTGCCGTCCAGGACGGCGGCGAGCTTCCAGGCGAGGTTCAGCGCGTCCTGGATGCCGGTGTTGAGCCCCTGGGCACCCACCGGGCTGTGCACGTGGGCCGCGTCGCCGACGAGGAACACCGGCCCGTCGGCGAAGGTGTCGGCCAGCCGGTGCCGGACCTGCCAGATCGACACCATCTCCAGCGACCGCACCTTCGCCCCCGCCGCGGAGGGTCCCCGCAGGTCGAGCATCTCCTGTACAGCGGCGAGATCGGGGGTGGGCGTGTCGTCGTCGACAAGCGCGACGATGCGGTAGCGGTCACCGGGCAGGTGCGAAACGGCCAGCAGGCCCTCCGGCGAGAAGAAGAAGCTGATCTCCCCCTCCGGGCCGGACCAGTCCATCACGAACTCGATGAGGGCGAAGTTGTGCGGTCGGTCGTGGCCCCGGAAGGGGATGCCGACGCGTTCCCGCACCGTGCTGTGGATCCCGTCGCAGCCCACGACGTAGCGGGCCTGGACGGCCTGTACCGCGCCGGTGTCGTCGTCGGACACCAGCACCGTCGAGCCTGGGTACTGGCGTCGCACGTCCAGCACCGTGTGGCCACGGTGCACCCCACCGCCCAGGTCGTTCAACCGCGCCTCGAGGACCTGCTCGGTGGTCTCCTGCGGGATGGCCAGCACGAACGGGAAGGGTGTGTCGAGCTCGTCGAACGGGGTGGTGAGCAGCACCTGCTCGCCGTCGCGGGCGGCGAAGGCGCGACCCGGCCGGCCCCGCGCCACCATGTCATCGGCCACCCCGACGGCGGCCAGCGACTCCAGTGTCCTGGCGTGCAGGGCCGCGGCGCGCGAGTACGGCGCGGGGGCCGATCGGCGTTCCACCACGACGTGGTCCACGCCCGCGGTCCGTAGGGCGCAGGCCAGCGCCAACCCCACCGGACCCCCTCCCACGATGAGGACGTCCGTTCTGCCCGGTAGCCTCGTGCCTCTGCCCACTGACATACCTGTTCTCCTGCCGCTGATCGTTCGGTGCAGTGCTGACTGCTGCGTTTCCGGACCGGTGTCGATCGTTCCGTCGCATCGCGACCGTGACATCGTTGGAACGATGGCCGGTGATGTATCGATGATCGGAGTGAAATGGCTCCGGTAGCAACGCCGACCGCACGGAGTAGACCTGCCGATCGCACCGGGGAAATCGCCGTGCTCGCTACTCCCGTGGACCTGACGGAGTCTTCGCGCCATAGCGGTTCAGCAATGGTTATCTATCGACGTAGAGCTATGGTCAAAAGTGCAGGAGTGTCGTTTCCGACAAGTCGTTTCCGCGGCGTGGACGGTATTCACCGCCGCGTTCGACAAGGTCGGTCGGTCAAGTGGAGGAGTAGACGAGTGACCCCACACGAGGAGTTGTCGGCGGACGCCCGGAGGGCGCGCAACGTCGCAACGTTGCGTGACTACTACCGGTTGCTGTCCCGGCTGGACATCGACGGCTGGATCGAGCTGTGGGCCGAGGACTGTCTGCAGCTCATGCCGTACGCCACTGGAGGGCTGCCGTCGAGCGTGGTCGGACGGCCCGCGGTGTACGAGCTGTACAAGCAGATGGCGACGGGCTACTCGGTGCTGCGCTACGACGACGTGGAGTTGTACCCGCTGCAGGACCCGGACAAGGTCTTCGCCCGCTGGAAGCCGACCGCCCTGTTGGTGGACGGCACGTCGTACCGCAACGAGAACGCTGCCCTGTTCGAGTTCGACGCGGCCGGACGGATCGTGCGCTTCGTGGAGTACTTCAACCCGGTGCCGCTGCTGGAGGGAACCCCCGGCGTCGGCTAGGAAGGGCGCACGTGGCGGACGCGGCCGGGTCCCGCGTCCGCCGACGGACGGGCGGCGGTGGTCCCCCTCGGGACCACCGCCGCCACGTGCCTGTCAGGACCCGTTGACCGTCAGGCCGGGGTGCCGGCGGTGACGGGCCGTGCCGCGGGTCGGCGCAGGAACAGCGCGGCGACCACCGCGCCGGCCACGGTGACGACGGCGCCCACCAGGAACCCCGCGTGCAGGGCGGTGAGGGCGGGCTGCTGGCCCGCGCTGGTGAGCTGCTCGGTGCGGGCGGTGACCACCGCCGCGAGGATGGCGACGCCGACGGCGCTGCCCACGTGCTGGGCGGTCTGTGCGAGCCCTCCGCCCAGGCCCTGCTCGTGCTCGCCCAACCCGGAGGTCATGGTGCCGATGAAGGCCACCACGGCCAGGACGTGGCCGAAGCCCAACCCGGCGGTCGACGCGATGAACAGGGCCAGGTTGCCCTCGAGGGGCAGCGCGAGCATCGCGGCGGTGCTCAGGCCCTGCACGAGCAGCCCGGTGATGAGCGTGCTGGTCGTGCCCAGACGCCCGATGACCCGGGATGCCAGGCTTCCGGCGACCATCGCGGCGATGCCTTCGGGGAGGAATCCGACGCCGGTCGTCGTGGGCGTCCACCGCAGCACGTCCTGCATGTAGAGACTCAGCAGGACGGTGGTCCCACCGCACATGCCGAAGGTGATGAACCCGGTCAGGCCGCCCCACTTCACGGTCCGCCGGTTCAGGACCGGCAGCGGTGCCAGGGGTGCCGGTTGCCGCGCCTCCACCAGCAGGAAACTGGCCAGCAGAACGATGGCGGCGACGACGGTCAGCACGGTCGGCGTGCTCGTCCAGCCGTTCTCACCGCCGACCGAGATGGCGAACACGAGGGCGAGCAGGCCGAGGGTGGCCAGCAGGGCACCGGGAATGTCCAGGGTGGTGGCGCTGCGGTTCTCCGAGCGCGGCAGCAGCGCCAGCGCGCCGACGAGGACCGCGGAACCCATGACGACCAGCAGCAGCATGGTCCACCGCCAGCTGATGCCCCCGGTGATGACGCCGCCACCGATGGTGCCCAGCACGAAACCCAGGGACAGCAGGGCCCCGCTGAGCCCCAGTGCTTTGTTCCGCCGGGGCCCTTCAGGGAACGAACTGGTGAGCAGGGCCAAGGCCGTGGGCCCGACCATCGCCGACCCGATTCCCTGGCCGGCTCTCGCCGCGATGAGCATCCACGGCGCTGTGGCGAGGCCGGCTACGAGGGAGAACCCGGTGATGATGACGAGGCCGGTGAGAAAGAGCCGGCGGCGGCCGAAAAGGTCGGACGCCCGACCCGCCAGGAGCAGGAAACCTGCGGTGGGCAGAATGAAGGCGGTCATCACCCATTGCAGGTCGCCGGCGCTGACGAAGTTGAGGTCCTGGCCGATCACCGGCAGGGCCACGGTGACGATGGAGAAGTCCAGTGCGACCATGAACTGGGCGGCGCACAGGGTGATCAGTGTCAACCAACCGCGGGTGCCGAGCTTCGCCGATTGTGCGGATTGTTCGGAAGTCGTATCGACGGTATTGCCAACCATGATCGCCTCTCAATTTGCACGACGGAGGTGTATTTAATCAGGGTGCAACGACTCGGCGGGCTTATCCAGCCCTGTGGTTGAGCTAGAACCAGGTTGCCTGGCATTCGGAATACCAGGCTCTGCGGCGGCGGAGACTGGATAATGGCGGCATGGAGCCGAGAACGGAGTTGGGTGAGTTCCTGCGTTCCCGACGGGCCCGCCTGAGGCCCGAGGACGTCGGGCTGGTCAGTCACGGCGGTCGACGGCGGGTGCCCGGGCTGCGCCGGGAGGAGTTGTCCATGCTGGCGGGGGTCAGCGTCGCCTACTACACCCGGCTGGAGCAGGGGCAGACCAGGGGCGCCTCGGACGCCGTGCTCGACGCGATAGCGCGGGTGCTGCAGTTGACCGACGACGAGCGCACCTACCTCTACAACCAGGCGCGTCAACGGCCCAGGGCGCTCCGTCGGCCCCGGCCCGAGCAGCTCCGGCCCGCGGTCAGGGCGATGATTGAGGCCTTCGGCCGGGTCCCCGCGCTGGTGATCGACCGCCGGGCCGACGTGTTGGCGTGGAACCGCCTGGGCCACGCACTGCTCGCCGGCCACCTGCCCTTCCTGGCACCGCGCAGCGAACGCGAGCGGCCCAACCTCGGCAGGTTGGTCTTTCTCGACCCGCACATGCGTGACCTCTACGTCGACTGGCGGGGCAAGGCCCGTGACGCGGTGGCGTACCTGCGGATGTCGGCGGCCCGCTATCCGCACGACCCGCGACTGACCGAGCTGATCGGCACCCTGACGGTGCTCAGCCCGGAATTCGGCGGCCTGTGGGCGGCCCACCCCGTCCGGGAGTGCGCCCATTCGGTACGGGAGTACCGGCACCCACTGGTGGGGTCACTGCACCTTCGGGACGAGTTGTTGTGGCTGCCCGACGACGAAGGCCAGCGCATGGTGATCTACGGGCCCGACGCCGACGACTCGCCGACCGCCGCGGCGTTGGCCCTGCTCGCCGACATGACCATCGAGCAGGCGCAGGCGGATGGACCAGACGCGGGCGCCGCGGCCGGGACCGCCGGTCGCCGCCTGCTGGCCACCTGAGCCGTCTCCGCGCGAGTCGCCGGACCGTCCGGGTCCCGGGCGACGTTGTCCGACCAGACCGATGAAAGGATGAGACGTGGGTGTTCTGCCGACCCGACGGCTCGGGCAGTTGACCGTCAGTGCCCAGGGCCTGGGCTGCATGGGGATGAGCGAGTTCTACGGCACGGGTGACGACGACGAGTCCGTCGCCACCATCCACCGCGCGATCGATCTCGGTGTGACGTTCTTCGACACCGCCGACATGTACGGGCCGTACACCAACGAGCAGTTGGTCGGTAGGGCCCTGCGCGGTCGTCGGGACGACGTCGTGCTCTCGACCAAGTTCGGGGTGGTGCGCGAGGAGAACCGCATCCGCGGCGACGCACCGTACGTCCGCCAGGCCTGCGACGCCTCGCTGCGTCGCCTGGGGGTGGACCACATCGATCTGTACTTCCTGCACCGGATCGACCTGTCGACGCCCGTCGAGGAGACCGTGGGGGCAATGGCCGAGCTCGTGGCGCAGGGGAAGGTGCGCCACCTCGGCCTGTCCGAGGTGGGTGCCGCCACACTGCGCCGGGCCTGTGCCGTGCACCCGATCGCGGCCCTGCAGACCGAGTGGTCGCTGTGGTCCCGTGACATCGAGGACGAGGTGCTGCCCGCCTGCAGGGAGCTGGGCGTGGGCGTGGTGCCGTATTCTCCGCTGGGCCGCGGCTTCCTCACCGGCCGTTACCGGTCGAGCCAGGACTACGAGCAGGGTGACTTCCGGCAGGAGGGGCAGCCCCGGATGATGGGCGGCAACCTCGCACGCAACCTCGCCGTGGTCGACCAGCTTGGTCCGTTGGCCGAACGTCACGGGTTGACCGTCGGCCAGTTGGCGCTCGCCTGGGTGCAGAACAGGGGTGCGGACGTCGTCCCGATCCCCGGCACCCGGCGCCGGACCCATCTCGAGGAGAACGTGTTCGCGGCCACGGTCGAGCTCGACGAGGCCACCGTGGCGGCGCTGGAGGCGGCCGTTTCCCCCGACACCGTGGCCGGGGGTCGTTACCCCGCCGACGCGATGCGCTTGATCGGCGCCTGAGCGGCGGAGATCACGCCCCGGGCGTGATCTCCGCCAGCACCGTTCGTACCAGGTGACGTGCGGCTGGTCAGGGGCGATCCGCGAGGGCCCGACGCCCGTCGAGGTCGCTGGCCAGCTCCGCGATGGTCCGGCCGTCGAGCAGGTGACGGATCGGTAGCTGCACACCGAGTTCCCGGGTCAGCCTGCCGCGCAGCCGTGCCGCCAGCACCGAGTCGACGCCGAGGTCGGGTAGCGGCAGGGCGTGGTCGATGTCGTCCGGGGACAGGTGCAACAGGTGGGCGACAATGTCGACGATTCTGCCGGTACTGTCCGGGTACCCCGCTGCCGGAGGTGACGCGGCCACCGTCGCGGTGGCGACGGGGCTCGCCGCGATCCCGCCGGACACCCCGGCCGGGACGAGCCGTGCCGGGCCGGTGTGGACCGCTCGCGCCACCGCGGGCACCGACCGGAACAGCGTGGTGTCGGCGGCGTCCGAGACGGCGAGCCCGTGCAACTCGCCGACCGGTCGGCACTCCTCATCGAGGACGCGTACGTCGCCGACGGTGACCCTTCCGGTCGGGTCGGCGTGCCGGATGCGCGCGTGTACCCACAGTTTCCCGGCGACGGCGTCGGGCACCGTCACCTCCGCCACCTCGATGGCCCTCCCACCGGCCCCGACGACCGAGACACCACCGGGAACGGCGCTGTGCAGCACCCGGACAGCCAGGTCGAGCAGGTCTGCCCTGCTGTGGGGCGTCCCCCCGTCGGCCACCATCCCGAGGGACTCGCCCGACCGCCGTGTCAGGGACACGAACCCGCTGGCCGCCGGGTACGGGACCGGTTCAGCGCACCAGTCGCGGACCTGATCCAGCGGCTCGACGCGGCGTGGCCGCGGCGTGGCCGGCCGCGCTCTGCCCGAGGCGTAGGTGGTCCAGCCCTCGAGTGCGCCCGCGCCACCGCTGGCCACGCTGACCTCGAACCGCCAGCCGTCGGGCTCACGGGACAGCACGGTCCGGGCCTGCAGCGCGCCGGAGCCGTACCGGCCGACGGACGGGACGCGGAGGTTCTCCAGCACGGTGGGGGCGCCCTCGGTGAGTTCGTGAAGTGCCGAATGGACGAGGGACAACCCCACGGCGAGTGGTGTGGCCGGCCCGGTCCACGTCTGGTCCACCGTGAACGTGTCCGGGACCGGCTGCGTCGGCGCGGCCGGTGCCGCCGCTGGCCGTCCGTCCACCCAGTGGCGCCGGCCCTGCCAGGGATAGTGGGGAAGATCGAGGTGCCCGTGGGGCCCGACGACCGACGACCAGTCCACCGCGCACCCGTGGACGTGGGCGCCGGCCAGGCCCGTCAGCATGGATTCCCGCTCGTCCTCGTCCTTGACCAGCGACGTGACCACGACGGCGGGTGCCCCCACGGACTCGATGGTGTCCTCCATCGCCCCGGTCAACAGGGGGTGGGCGCTGATCTCGACGAACACCACCGGTCGTCCGTCCGCGAGGGCGTGGCGCATCGCGGAGGCGAAGCGTACCGGCTCCCGCAGGTTGGCCATCCAGTAGTCGGCGTCGAGTTCCGTGCCGGTGACCTCGCGATCGTGCACGGTGGAGTACATGGGCACCGTGCCGGCCCGTGGCCGTAGGTCGGCCAGGGCGGTCAGCAGATCGGAACGCAACGGCTCCACCTGGGGGGAGTGCGAGGCGTAGCGGACCCTTACCTGTCGGCAGTACACGCCCCGCGCCGTCAGCCGCTCCACCACCGCACGCACCGCGTCCGCCCCACCGGCGAGAACGGTGGCGTGGTCGCTGTTGACCACCCCCACGCTCACCAGGTCGGCGACGTCCCTGCAGGCCTCCCGGGCGAGGTCCTCGCCCAGCTGCACGGCCCACATCTCGCCCGGCCCCTCCAAGGTTCGGATCAGGGCGCTGCGCCGACACACCACTGCGGCGCCGTCCCGGACCGTCAACGCACCGGTGACGCACGCGGCGGCGACCTCACCCAGGCTGTGGCCGAGGACGAGATCAGGCCGGAAGCCCCAACTGCGCCACAACGCGGACAACCCGAGCTGGACGGCCCACAGCGCCGGTTGCACGACGTCCTCGGTCAGCAGTGGTCGGGCGTCGGAGAGCAGGTCGATGAGCGACCAGCCGACTTCCGCCCGGATCGCCTCGTCGCATTCGACCATCTGGCGGTGGAAGACCGGATCGGCCAGCAGCCGGCGACCCATGCCGGGCCACTGCGCGCCCTGGCCCGGGTAGACGAACACCACCCGGGGCAGGCCTGGTCCCGCGG
This sequence comes from Micromonospora sp. NPDC049171, assembly GCF_040648275.1. Lineage (NCBI taxonomy): Bacteria > Bacillati > Actinomycetota > Actinomycetes > Micromonosporales > Micromonosporaceae > Micromonospora > Micromonospora sp. NPDC049171. Next base: position 285,076 of record NZ_JBEZDJ010000003.1, on the reverse strand, counting down.
TGCCGAGCCGGACGCTGTCCGGCACCTGACCGGCCGCGAAGGCGCGCAGGTCCCGGGCGAGCCGACCGCGGTCCCCGCCGACCACGGCCAGGCGGAGGTCGTGGTGGGTCCGTCGGGTGGCGGCCTGGTACGCGACCTGGGCAGGCTCCACCCGCTCCGGCCCGTCCAGCAGGTCCGCGTACCTTTCGGCCAGGGTGCGCAGCGCACCGGGGTCGCGGGCGGAGAGGGGCAACAGGACCGTGGACGGCGCCGCCGCAGGCGTCACGTCCGCGGTCGTCACCTCGGACAGGACGACGTGGACGTTGGTGGCGGACAGACCGAACGAGCTCACTCCCGCGATGGCCGGACGTCCCGTCTCCGGCCAGGGGCGGGTCATGGAGGCCAGGGCCAGTGGTGTTCCGGCGGCCAACAGCGGGTGCGGCCGTTCCACGCCCAGGGAGGCCGGGATGGTCCGGTGACGGATCGCCAGAGCGGCCTTGACCAGACCGGCCAGACCGGCGGCGGCCTCGGCGTGACCGATGTTCGACTTGATCGACCCGGTCAGGCAGGGGCGCTCGGCGGGCCGGCCCTCACCGAGGACGGTGTGCAGCGCGGTCAGTTCCACGTCGTCGCCGCGCGGGGTCCCGGCACCGTGGGCTTCGACGTAGTCGACGTCGGCCGGACGCACACCGGCGTCCCGTAGCGCGGCGCGGAGCATGTCCCGCTGCCCGTCCACCCCCGGTGCCAGCATGGTGGCGTTGGTACGCCCGTTGTTGTTCACCCCGGTGCCGATGATCGCCGCGTACACCCGGTCGCCGTCGCGCAGGGCGTGGCTCAACGGTTTGAGGACCACGGTCACGGCCCCCTCGCTGCGGACGTAGCCGTCGGCGGTGCTCTCGCCGAAACAGCTGCGACCGGTGGGGGACAGGATCTCGGATTCGGACAGGCTGAAGTAGAGGTCAGGACCCAGCAGCAGGTTCGCCGAGCTGACGATCGCCTGGACGGTGCGCCCGGACCAGAGATCCTGACAGCCGAGGTGCACGGCGAGCAGGGCGGTGGCGCAGGTCGCCTCGACACCCATGCTGGGCCCGCGCAGGTCGAGCAGGCGGGATATCCGTCCCGAGGGCAGGCCCCACCCGCCGGTGCCGGTCGCCGCGTCCATGTCGAACATGTCCGCGCCACGGACGTTGTCCCAGTAGTCGGCGGCCAGGCAACTGGTGTAGACGCCCGTGGCGGTGCCGGCCAGCCGCTCGGCGGACAGCCCGGCGTCCTCGATCGCCTCCCAGGTGGTGCGGAGCATGAGCCGGTGCTGGGGGTCGAGCCGGTCGGCTTCGTGGGGTGACATGCCGAAGAACGGCGCGTCGAACTGGTCGACGTCGGGTAGGAAACCCCCCCAGCGGGTGGAGATACGCCCTGGTACACCAGGAGTGGGGTCGTACCATGCGTCGATGTCGAACCGTTCGGCCGGAATTTCTCCGATAGTGCTTTGATGCGCGACCAGCATTTCCCACAGTTCGGTCACATCGGTTGCACCGGGCAGAGCGCAGCCGATTCCGACAATGGCGACAGGATCGCGGCCATGCGCGGGTGCTTCGTCAGTCATGGTCGTTACCTCCAAATGCTGCGCGGCGGGCGAGCAGGTGAAGCCGGACATTGCGAACTGCTGGCGTGCACCGCGCGCCGGAGACCGACGGCCGGCTTGCCGGAAGGGAAAGATAGCATCCGAGAACCCCTTGATCGCGGCGGCCATCGGAAGACCGGATGGGGCATGAAGAATTTCACTGTTCATTGAATCGCAACAATATGATGATAAGTCCTCTCGGGCGTCGCCACGCCGCCCGTCGTCGATGCGGTGCCGCACTCCACCGAATCCCTCACCCAGGACATCGTTCACCGGGATGAAGCGACCCGCCGGATCGAGCGGACGATTGTCGAGCGCTTCGGCACCACCGGCACCGAATCGGACCGCCACAAGAAGGCTGGCAACGTCCACGCCCGTGCACCCAGCGGTAATCCGCGCCGGGCGGGCACGGGATTTCCAGGCCACGGGCGCAGGGCAGGACGTTCGTGCCGACTCGACCAGGTGAGGATCCCGGCCGCTGACGCGCCGCTCGACCCGGCAGTGGTCGGGGTGGCCGACCCACACCATTACGCTGTCGTACTCGAAGACCGGTTTGGTCTCGGGCGCACTCTCACAGCCGCGCGAGCGTGTCTGTGGTCGCGTCTAGCAGGTCGAGTGGAACAGCCCTGCGACGGCGGCGCCAGCGGTGGCGAGGACGTTGTAGATCTGGACTGCCTCCGTGGTCTCGGCCACGTGGACGGTCACCCCGCGCTCCTTGAGTAGCGTCAGGGTGCGCGGGTCGACCTGCAGTCGCAGTTGCATGCCACGCGACAGAACGACGGTCTTGGCGCCCCGAGACAAGAGCTCTTGGATATCGTCGGGCTGGACGCCGGGGCTGTGGCGGGTGCCGGTTTCGGACCAGTCCCAGGGGTGGCCACCCCCGGGGTAGAGCGTGAAGTCCTTGCCAACCCCAAGGTCCTCGACGTCCATTCGACCCCACGAGATCGACAGGACGAGCGGCGAACGAGTTGTTTCACTAGACACGGCATCTCTTCGTCGCAGGGAGCCACGTCGGCCGCGGCACGTACGGGGCTGACGCCGCCGATCGCCCGCTCCACAGTATCAATGGGCGTAGATCCCCATGGTGAACTCGTCTACCGGTTAGCTCGGTGCCCGTCCGGAGGGGTGTCGATAACAGACGCCTTCAGGCGGCCCATATCAAGCGTTCGCAGTGGTGAAAGGCATCGGCCGAGAGGTACTCGTCGACTCCGGGTCAGTTTCTCGCCGAGCAACTGCGCGCTCTCCAGGCACAGGTCCGCGACGAACAGTTGACTGCCGCGGACACTCCTTCCGATAGTGGGGCCCGACCGCAGACTGACGACGGAACTCAAGGTGACGGCTGGTCACTCAACGATGCAGGACGATGGCGGGATCGCCGGCCAGGGTGGAGCCCTCGCACAGGTCCCTGCGGTCCTGCGGTCCTGACCTGGGGCAGCACGAGGCCCCAGGTCAGGGCCGTTGCGGTTGGTGCGGCGTCAGGCCGGCACGTGACCTGCCGTCCAGCACGCCGAGTGGCTGTGGCAGGCGACGTACGCGGCGAGCGCGTCGTGTAGTGCGGCCCGGCGGGCTGTCGAGAGTCCGGCCGCGATGTTGTTGAGCTGGTGGGGGTCGGTGGTCCGGTCGTAGTACTCCCGCTCGCCGTTTGAGTACTCGACGTAGGTGTAGGTCGCTGTCCGTAGGGCCTCGTACGTGACTGGGCTGCCGTTGCGCCGGTCCTGGGCGTCAGGATCGTCGGATGCCTGGTTGGGGCCGCGGTGCTCGATCAGCGCTCCGGTACGCCAGTTCGGTGCCGGGTCGCCCTGGGCGAGGGGGAGCAGGTTGCGCCCGTCGACGTGCGTGCCGACGTCGGCGGCGCCGATACGTTGGAAGGTTGGTGCCAGGTCGATGTTCTGCACGATCTCGGCACGCTGCGAGCCGGGGACGACGCCCGGCCCGGCGACGACGAGCGGTACCCGCACGTCGGTGTCGAAGGCGGTCTGCTTGCCACCGGTCAGCCGGTACTCGCCCATGTGGAAGCCGTTGTCGGAGCTGAACACCACGTAGGTGTTGTCGGCGATGCCGCTGGTGGTGAGTTGGGCGCGCAGGTTGCCGATCAGTCGATCGACGGCCTGCACGGATTGGGCACGCTTGCGGAAGTTCGTGTCCAGGGTGTTCTTTTCCTGCGTGGTCAGCGGGGCGTTGCCAGCCAGCCAGGACGGCGGGTTGGTGGGCAGTCGGTCGTACGCCGCGGTGCGCGGGGCGGTGAGGCCGGGGAAGTCGTCGAGGTCCTGGTTGGCCGGGGTGAACGGGCTGTGCGGGGCGAAGGTCGAGACCTCCAGCAGGAAGGGTGTGTTGGCCGCCGCCGACCGCTGGATGAAGTCTTTACCCTTGCGTGACAGCACGTTGGTCAGATAGTCGGCCGGCTGGTTGCCGTAGTGGACGACAGTGTGGTTCTCGTTGAGGTCGTAGTTGTACTCGGAGTACCCGTTGCCCGCCACGTACCACTCCGACCAGCCGGGTGGGACGTACGGCAGCGACCCTCCCTGGGTGTCCGCCGGCAGGTAGCCGTTGAGGTACTTGCCCAGGAAGCCGGTTCGGTAGCCCTTGCCCTGCAATGCGGTCGCGAAGGTTCGGTCCTCGTTGCCCCGGCCCTTGAAGACCGCGAACCCGCCGTCGGCTCCGCCGTTGGTGAACACGCCGGTGTCGTGGGGGAACTGGCCGGTGAGGATCGACGAGCGGGACGGGCAGCACAGCGAGTCGGTCACCGTGTAGTTGGTGAAGGTGACTCCATCACTCTGCAGTCGCTGTACCTGCGGCAGGTATTGCACGAGGTTCCAGGCGAGGTCGTCGACGAGAACGAAGATGATGTTGGGGGCGGTGGCGGTGGACGCCGGAGTGGGTTCGGCGCCGCGTGCCGGTGTCCAGGCGGCGAGCAGGGTCAGCCCGGCCACGAGGGTGGCGGCGAGGAGGCGTTGGTAGGTGATAGCCATGCCGCCAAGCCTGGCTAAAATTAGTCAGCATCTATTCAACAAGTCGTGATGATCCGGTCAACACCCCGGTAGCCGCACGGCCGCCCCGCAGTGGCCGTCGAGGCGAGTGGGCTCTGCTGAGCACCGCCCGAGGTGACAGGCCGCCCACGGAGCGGTGCCGCCAGTCGCCCAGGGCGAGGGGAAGGCCGCCCGGCTCGCGGGCCCGACGAGCGGCAGTCCGGAAGACGACGGATACTCATTTGATGACTGGACCGGATCTCGACCCCGAACAGTATCCGCCCATCGACCCGCGTGAACCGGTGCCCGACGACGCGGCCGTCCTTCTGCCTGACACGCCGGACGAGTTGCCCGAAGCCCCGGTCGAGCCGATGCCAGACGACGGCGGTAACGCCGGCGGCGTGCGCGAGCCGGCATAGATCCGTCCGCGATCGAGCGCGACACCAGCCCGGCCGCCGATGTCGGCGCCAGCGGCGCTCAAGATGTCGGGGCACCGCCCACCGGATCCGCATACGCCGCCGGCGACCGCGAGCCCGGTTCGGGGGAGCGGATTGGGAGCAAACGGGGTGCCCTGAACGGCCTTGAACCGCACCCAACGACGTCCAACATTCCTCAACCGCACCCGCCCCTGCCAGCCCTTTCAGGCTGGTGACCTCTTCGGATCGCGCCTCGTCCCGGCCGGCGCCGCTCGACTCGGCGACGCCAAAGGCGGCGATCTCCTCAGTCGCTCGGTAGGCCGCGCGCTGATCACCTTGGCGACACGTGAGATCGGTAGACCGCCATAGCGCAGGAGCAGGCGGCAACTCCGAATACCCGCAAGGTTGCGCTGCGGTCGGCCATGGTGATGAGCCCCGACCGCGGCGGGGTGTTCGACGTGCTGAGCTGGCTGGCGCGCCTCGGGCTCGGCGGGCCGGTCGCGGGCGGTAGGCAGTATGTCTCGTGGATTCACGAGACGGACTTCGCCCGCGCAATCCGATTCCTGATCCAACGCGACGACCTCACCGGGGCGGTGAACCTGGCGGCACCCGGCCCGTTGCCACAGCGGGAGTTCATGCGGGAGTTGCGTTCGGCCTGGCGGATGCCGGTTGGCCTGCCGGCCACCAGACGGATGGCTGAGGTTGGCGCGTTCGCGATGCGGTCGGACACCGAACTGCTGCTGACGAGCCGGCGAGTCACCCCGGGGCGGCTCTCTGCTGCCGGATTCACCTTCAGCTATCCGCAGTGGCCGGCCGCGGCCGCGGACCTGGCGTTACGGCGCCGGCGAGGCTAGCAGGACCGCTCGGCGCGCCGTTCATCGTGGCGGTTGCTTCGAGCAGCATCTTTCTGGGCGGAGCGGCAGATCCGAATAGCTCATTCGACTGCTTTGGTGGCGATCTCCGCTGGTGTGAGGGTGGCGTCGATGGAGAACAGCTTGCTCTGAGAGCGGTAATGGTTGAGGGTGACTGCCGCCGCGGGTCGGTAGGACTGCAGGCCTGCGGTGATGCGCTCGGGTGTGTCGTCGTGGCGTTGGACCAGTGTGCCTCCGCAGTGGTCGCAGATGTTGGGGCGCGTGGGGGCGGCGCTCTCGGTGTGCCAGGTTCGGCCGCAGTCGCGGCAGGTGCGACGGCCGACCAGGCGGTGCAGGACCTCGACGTCGGGCAGGACGATGTCGATCGCTCGGTCGATTGGCGCGCCGAGGTTTGACAACAGGGCGTCGAGTGCCGCTGCGGTGATGGCGTGGTTGGGGAGGCCGTCGAGGACGAAGCCAGCGGCGACGTCGGGTTGGGCGAGGCGGTTGCGGATCATCGAGAGGAGCACCTGTTCCGGCACGAGTTCACCAGCGTTCATGTGCTGCAGGGCCTCGAGCGCGGCTGGGGTACTCGCCCGAATCTCGGTTTGGACTATGTCCGCCAGGCTGATGCGGGGAACGCCGAGACGCGCGGCGATGGTGCTGGCGATGGCCTTCCGGTCGGAGCCGGGTGGTCCGAGAACGGCCAGGCGCATCGGCGCAGCATATCGCTGTAGCCCGATGGCCTGTCGCCGGCCGGGTGGCTGCAAGAGGTGGTACTCGACGACGCTCAGCCCCTGCAGGACTACGGCTGTTTTTCCGGAAGACCCCTTCGCGGTGTGCCGTGCTCGGGATGGCGTGGAATCCTCGCCGCGGCCCGAGTGACTGCGCGTGGATGGCCCACGGAAGTGCCGAAGAGCAGGCGCTCGTCGAACGGCTCAACGCCCAGCACGAGTTGGCGCCGCCTGCTCCATCACGCCGTCTCGCCGGGGCCAGGCAGGCCCGCCCCGCCGATGCGATGTTCTTCCTGTACGGCTTCCTCCACGAATGCCCTCAGTATCGGTAGTGGCAGGACAGCGTCGGTCAGCAGGACCTCGGCGCCACCGGCGCTTTCGTCGGCGAACGTGACAGTCACGAGAGCCGGACCCAGCTCGCCGTCCACCAGCTCCGCCAGCTCAAGCGCCGGGCCGTCATGCCGCATAGCGTCGTGGTAGGCCATGACCTGGAACCGCCGACCGCCGTACTCAAGGGACATCGTCACCGGCAGACCTTCGCACGACGGGACGCGCGGCACCGGCGCCGCGCGCTGGGCAGGCCGGGCTCAACGCGTGGTTCCCCCGGTCCCACCCCGGGTGTCCGCCCGGTCGCGGCGAGAAGCGTGTTCCTGGGTCGGCCAGCGTTCGGGCCGGGACGGCGAGATCGGATGGTCGGGTGCGGTGCGGGATTCCCGGATCTCCTACTCTCGACCGCGTGGAGGTCGCTGAGATCCGCAGTTATCCGATCAAGTCGATGCTGGGCGAGGCGGTGCCGGCCGCTGAGGTGGGTGAGCGCGGCTTGCTCGGTGATCGGCTGTGGGCGGTGCGCGACCCGGACGGCAAGTTCGGCAGCGGCAAGAGCACCCGCCGGTTCCGCCGGATGCCGGGCCTGTTCGGGCTTCGGGCGTACGCGGCGACACCGGCTCCGATCGTCGAACTGCCCGACGGTCGTCGTTTCGGGGCCGACGATCCAGACGGGCACCGGGCGGTCGGTGAGGTGCTCGGCCGGACGGTGACGCTTGCCCCGGAGGGCGTTGTCCCGCACCACGATGAAGGCCCGGTCAGCCTCATCACCACAGCCGGGCTGCGCCGTCTGACTGAGCTGAGCGGCGGCGAGCCGCAAGGTACGGGCGTCGACCCGCTGCGGTTCCGGGCCAACCTCCTGATCGATGTGCCCGGCAGTGGCTTCGTTGAGGACGGCTGGCTGGGGCGCCGGCTGCAGGTCGGGCCAGAGGTGGTTCTGCGACCGGTCAGGTCGCTTACCCGCTGCGTGATGATCGACATGGCACAGGATCGTGTCGACGAGCGGAACGACCTGCTCAAGATCCTCGCTGACTACCACGAACTGACCTTCGGGGTTGTAGCAACGGTCGAGCAGCCGGGCCGGGTCGCCGTTGGCGACGTGTGCCTGTGGAACTGACTGGCGCAGAGACCTGCGGTGATGGGGGTGACCTCTTCGGCGTCCCCGAGCAGGTCAGCCGGTTTGCTCCCGGCTGTCAGTCGAGCGGCGTCCGCTCATGGCCGAGATGAGTGCGTTCACGCCGAGCGCCAAGGTAGGCGCCGGCGTCTGCGATACGACGCCGCTTCCAACAGGTGCCGCGTCGCCGCCCGGGCGTGAATATGTCAGTGTGGGGATTCGCCGGATTGAAGTGACGCCGGCTGGTCGATCAGGCCGCCAGTCGGTCGGCGAGCTGCCGCGCCAGGTCGGGGTGGACGACGACCGACAGGTCCAGGGGCCAGCCGCAGGGCGGCCCGGTGCCGCCGCCCGGTGAAAGCCATTGGCCAACATGCGGTTACAGATGTCGGATCGGTCGATGACGCAGCGTGCCGAAAAGGGTTTGATCGAGTTCGATGCCGGGCATCCAGTTTGGAGGTACGCGACATCGAACGCTCGCAACAGCGCCGCCAGCATGGGGCCGAAGCAGCCAAAGATCTCCACCAACTCGCGACACGCAGTGCTGCACTCGACTCCAGCGGGAGATTGTGATGACGACACGCAAGCCCGTCGACCTGGTGTTCGTACACGGGCTGTTTTCGTCGCCCTCGACCTGGCAACCGTTCGTGGACCTCATCCAGGGCGATGTGGAGCTGGCGTCGTTCGTCAGCGTACATACGTTTCGGTACGAGTCGCCGCCCATCAGGGTTCGGATCGACCGCCGCATCGCCGAGGTCGACGACATCGCCGACCGACTGTGGACGTACTACGAGAACGAGTTACGAGACGCCGCGTCGATCGTGTTCGTCACCCATAGCCAAGGTGGCCTCGTCGTGCAGCGACTGCTGGCCCGGCAGGTGTGGCGTGGTCGCGCTGACAAACTCAGCCGGATCAAGAACATTGTGATGTTTGCCTGCCCGAACTCTGGAGCGGAGTTCCTGCTGTCGGTGCGGAGATTCGCGTTCTTCGCCTCAAGAAATCCTCAGGAGCGACAGTTGCGCCCCTTCGATCGGGTCGTTTTGGAGGCACAGGAAACCGTTGTACGGGCGATCGTGCAGGCCCAGGGCGTCAGCAAGACCGAGTGCTTCATCCCGCTCGCCTCATACGGTGGCGTCAGCGATCGGATCGCCCCGCCGATCGTCACGTCGATGCCGTTCCCCGCGAATGGCGTCGTCGACGGTGACCACTTCTCGATCATCAAACCGACAAGCCGGGAGACCTCCCAGTACCGAATCGTCCGGAGGGCACTGCTCGCCGCTGGCGAGCCGGAACAGCCGCCTGCGAGTTCCTCGGACACTTCCTCCGAATGGCAGGTGCGGGCGTCGGTCACTCCGCCCTATGGCCGTAGGGACACCCCTTTGCAGGGGCGAGCAAACCTGATGCGATCGATCGAGTCGCCCAATCCGCCACGGAGGGTCCATGTACTGGCGGGTCTGGGCGGCTCGGGTAAGAGTCGCCTGGCGTTGGAGATCGCTCATCGGGCGGAGGCGACCGGCTGCCGGGTGTGGTGGGTCCCCGTGACCCGCATCAACTCCTGCATGCGAGAGGTGGCCGTGCGACTGGACGCGCCAGAGGTCGAGATCGAACGCGCCTGGGTGGGTTCGGCAAGCGCGACCGATCTGGTATGGCGCCTGCTCAACAGCCAGGAGGAGCCCTGGCTACTGGTGTTCGACAACGCCGACGATCCCGGGCATCTGGCGCCCTACGACGGGCCGGTGTCGGACGGCAGCGGGTGGCTCAGGGAGCCGACAATCGCCAAGGGCAAGGTCCTGGTGACCAGCCGCGACCGGAACGAATCAACCTGGGGAACGTGGAGCGCAGTGCACCATGTGTCGCCGTTGCAGGAGAGCGACGGCGCGGCTGTCCTGCTGGACCGGCTCCGACCCGAGGTCAGCGGGCGTTCCTTCGAGGAAGCCCGGAAGCTGTCCGCGGTGCTGGGAGGTCTCCCACTGGCGCTCCGCGCGGCAGCCGACTACATCAACGACGTCAACACCAAGAAGATCTGGGGCTCTGACTCCGCTGGCATACGGGATCTGGCCACCTACCGGGCAGAGGCTCGTCGGCGTCTCGAATCAACGACCAATTCGGACAGTGGTGACCTCAACGAATCACTTGGTTTGGAAATGGAGCATGTGTTCGGGCTGTCCCTGGAACTTCTGACGGAACGCGGTGTGACTCTGGCGCCGCGGCTGCTGAAGCTGTTTGCCTGCCTGAACATCGCCCCAATCCCGTATCACGTGCTGCTACGGCAGGACGTGGTGGCAGAGTCGCCGCTCTTTCACGGCTCGAGCCTGAAGCAACGAATCGCGGCGCTCGGCGGCCTGGCCGACCTCGGCCTCGTGGAACCCCATGTGCTGCCGGACGTCAACGACGAGGAACTGGCGCAGGTCCTGTCTCTGCATCCACTCGCTCACGGGGTCCTTCGACAGGACAAGGAGGTCAAGCAGCGACGCCTCGACTACTACGGGCTCAACGTGCAGATGCTCCTGGCGATGACCAAAGGTCTCGATCCGGATTACCCAGAGAGCTGGGTCATGTGGAACGTTCTCGCACCGCACGCGGTCAGTCTCGTACCGGCCACGCTCCTGCAGGGCACCTGGCCGCGGGACCGACAGGTCACCGCATCGGCGCTGGAACTCGCCCGGCTCACCGCCCGTTACCTCATCGTCACGGGCCTACTGGGACCGGCGCAGGATCTCATCGACTCCCTGATTTCCCAGTGTCACGTGTTTGGTCTTGATCGCGATGACCGCGAGATATTGGCGCTGCGCCACGAGGAGGGCCGCATCGCTCTCGACCGAGGCGAGCCAATGGCCGCGGAGGAGAAGCTCCGGCAGGTGATCGCCGGACGCACCCAGATTCTCGGTGAGGACCACGCTGACACCCTCGCCAGTCGACACAAGATCGCCAAGGCAATACTCGAGCAGGGCCGCTGGGCGGAGGCAGAGCCACTGCTGCGCTCCATCGTCAATGCGGAGAACTCCGTCCGCGGCCGGGAGCACGCGGACACCATGGTGGTGCGGCACAGTCTCGCCCGGGCCATCCTCAACCTGGGTCGCGCCGCCGAGGCGGAGCAAATGATTCGGGAGGTGCTGGACATCCGAAGGCGGATCTGGTCGCCGACCACGCCGGAGACGCTCTTCGTCCGCCGCACACTCGCGAAGAGCCTTGCCGAACAGGGAAAGGACGCCGAGGCCGAGGCCGAGGCGAGGGACGCAATCCGCGAGGCCGGTGACCGTTGGCACGCTCCGGCGGTGATGCACCTGCGATACATCCTGGCGGTCGCCCTCGTCCACCAGGGCAAAGAGGCAGCCGCCATTTCCGACCTGAGCCAGCTCCTCGTCGATCGGATCAAGGCACTGGGGCCGGGCCACCCGGAGACGGAGCGCACTCGGGTGTTGCTGGCCCAGGCAAAGGGCATCCCGCCGGATCAGACGGACGGCTCGTCTCGTCAACCAGGAGCGGCTGCCCGGCAGGCACCCATGCCGAGGACCACCGCGGAGGACTCCCCTGTCGTGTTGCCGACAGATCGAACCGGGGAGGATCACCGGAACGTCTAGCTACCAGACAGCCCCGTGCACGCTAGCCTCAGGTATCAACATCAGCCGATTCGCGAGTACTGGGAGACCAGATGACGATACCCAACAGCCAGAACGAGTCCAGCTCAACCTGGGCTTCCGGGCCGGCAGTCGATGACGCTCAAGCGCAGACTTCACGCCTCGAAGTGGCCCGGCGGATCGCCCGAGAAGCACTGGAAGCGGATCGCCAGGCAGTTGAACTGGACGCCCGATTTGCCTTTGGCGTCAACAGTAGATGAAGAAGCTTCCCAAGCGGCCTTACCGCCGAAAGTAATATGACCAAGCGGGAATCCCATGCAGCACCATGTGTGTAACGGGGTACGCGATATGGCCTGTTTGGTCGCACCGCCAGCGCAAAACCTAGCCGCCGGCACGGCTCCGGCTGCCCCGTCGACGTGCGCACTCCACATCCAGATGGCGACATTGACGCTCATCATGGGGTATCCTGCGGTCATCGCAGGTTCTACGAGAGTGCGGTGATCAGTGTGATCGACTCCGTATCCCATGACTCGTTTTTCAAGTCCGTGACGATCGACCACTTTGATCGAGACTGCATATCCGATCTGGCGGCAGGCAGAATTGCCGCCATTCGAGTCCCGGATCTACTGCCCCGCTCGATTTGCGAAGAAGTGTTTCAGGCGCTTACCCAAGCGGAATTCGAATCGTACGGTCAGGAGCGGGTCTATCCCACGGTCCTACGCTTCGGCGTCGGCGTCAGCGACCACAGACACGAGGGTGCAGTTGCCGACTCGTACTGGCCGGCCGTCAGGGAGAATGACGAGAGGTGGCGCAGTCTCGGGTTGTCCATCGACCCATTTGAGCTCTGCCGCAAGGCGATCGGCACCGACTGGCCCGGCGGCATCGCTGTCGGCCGCAGCGGTGGCCGGCAAATGTGCCCCGGAGTCGCCCGCGAGCCCAATGGCGGGTTTCAGGTTCACTTCGACAACGTGTTGCGTGAATTCAAGGGCAACCTGCTCGACGCGAACATAATCAGTCAGTTCGCCTTCAACCTGTACCTCAGCATGCCCGATGACGGCGGTGAGACGGTCGTGTGGAGGCATCGTTGGAGCCCGGCCGACGAGGCTTTCAGGCTGCCCAATTCGTACGGCTTCTCGGAGGACGTGGTAGCTGGCGCGGAATCGTTCGTGCTAAAGCCGGCAGTCGGTGAAGGTTTGCTGTTCGACCCACGTAACTACCACGCGGTACGACCCAGTCGTGGCGCGCGACGCATGGCGCTGGGAATGTCGATCGGCCTGAGTGACACTGGTCAACTTCTTACCTGGGGGTAGCGGGCCCGGACAGCGGAGATCCCCATTGACTCCCCCTCCGGGGGAACATTACAGTTGCGAAATGGAAATTCTCCGCTACACCGCCTTCGCGAATGATTCTCGGGGCGGAAATCCGGCCGGCGTGGTGCTCGACGCAACCGGGCTAGATTCCGAGAAAATGGCAGAGATCGCGGCCGAGGTGGGTTATTCCGAGACGGCCTTCCTTTTTCCCGTGGCCGGCGAACACACGGTCGCCCGCTACTTCAGCCCGCGCATCGAAGTCCCGTTCTGCGGTCATGCGACGATCGCAGCCGCAGTGGCCCATGCGCGACTCAACGGCCCTGGCGTTCTGCACCTGGCGACGAAGGCCGGCCACATCGAGGTACGCACCTCGATCGAACCGAGCGGATCGGTCTACGCCACCCTGGTGAGCGTGCCACCGCGGACGGCACGCATCCAGGACGACGATCTGACAGCCCTCTTGGCGGCGCTCGACTGGTCGCCAGACGAACTTGACCCTGGTCTTCCTCCGCTTGCTGCCTACGCCGGGGCCTGGCATCCCGTCATTGGCGCAGCCAGCCGCGAACGTCTGGCCGATTTGCGGTACGACGAAGCCGCCCTACTGGACGTCATGGAGCGCAACGACTGGGCGACCGTCGACCTGGTCTGGCGCGAGTCCGAGCATGTCTTTCACACTCGGAATCCCTTCCCCACCGGGGGGGTGTTCGAGGACCCGGCGACGGGTGCCGCCGCTGCCGCGTTCGGCGGTTACCTCCGCGAGCTGGGCCTCGTGCGACCGCCGGCGCGTGTCACCATCCACCAGGGTGTCGACATGGGGCGGCCCGGCGTCATCCTTGTCGACGTGCCCGCCGAGCCGAACAGCGGCATAGCGGTTTCCGGGACGGCAGTCCAGCTGTAACGGGTGCGGGCAATGCCCGCACCCCTCACCTCAGCCGCAGCCCCGGGGCGATGTCAGTCAGCGACTTCAACAACGATCTCGATCTCGACAGGTGCGTTCAAGGGCAGGATCGCAACCCCGACGGCACTGCGTGCATGACGGCCGGCATCGCCGAAAACGGCTACGAACAGGTCGCTGGCTCCATCTATTACGCTTGCCTGCTGGGTAAAGTCGTCAGCCGACGACACGAAACCCAGCACCTTCACGACCCGGGTGACCTTGTCGAGGCCCACTGCGGCGTCTACCGCAGCGAGGGCAGCCAGGGCGCAACGACGGCTTAGCTCCTTCGCCCGCTGCGGCGTCACCTCTGCGCCAACCCTGCCCGTCTCGACGACCTCGCCGTCCACCATCGGCACCTGCCCGGCGACGAAGACGAGGTTGCCCGAACGAACCGTTGGGACGTAGCTGCCCCTCGGTGGACTGACCGCCGGAAGCTCCAAGCCGAGGTGGGCGAGGCGAACTGACGGGCTTGTATTGGCCTCCACGTCGCGCAGCATCGTGCTGAACCTACCCCTTCGTGAAGCTCTAGGGCTTGATCACCTGTCGTCGATCTGAAGCACGACCGGGCCCACCCTAATAAACGCCACCGAGGCGGATAGGACGTGGTACAGGAAGATACCCGAAACAGTCCTCTCCATGTCACCAGTCGAGTGGCTCGACAGCCCGTCCGCGATCATCGTCCAGTGTGGCGCTTCGTCCAGGCTGACTCGGTGCCGTCGCTGCGACGACCGCCACCCAGACTCGCGTCAAAAGCGTGCCCAGGAACAGCGTCAGGCCTCCGATCAGCACCCCCCGCAGCCATGCGCGGTCGCCGATCAGGCCGCCGAGCACCAGGACCACGCACAGAAGCTCGCACATCAACAGCGACGCGACGGTCAGGACGTAGACACGGACCCGGGGCTTGGTCCAGAAGTACCCGCCCTTCGGCTTCTCACGTCGCGACGGCCGATGATCACGGGCCAGCACGTCCAGGTAGCGGGAGTCGAAGATCATGGCGAGCAGGACCACGGGCAGGACCTGCGCCAACGTCGCGTAGAAGTCTCTGAACACGTCCCCACCCATCGGCGTCACGTGAGTGGGCAAGCCTAGGGCTCATCCTGGCCGACACCTATCAGATCGCCGACAGTCACGACGATCAGGCCGGGCCCAGGCCGCCGTGGACACACCTTTCGCGGGCTGCCCAACTGCACCGTTCGGCGGCGCAGGGTGAGAATCAGGTCGGCTACTGGCAGGGCCGTGGTAGCTCAGCCGGCGGCTGACGCGTACCCAGGTTGTAGGGGGTGGGTCCAGACGGGCGCCGGACCCACCCCCTACGCGTCAGGCGACGCGGTTGGCGGTCCAGCGGTGGCTGGGTTGCGTGGTCGAGCAGGTCGCCAGGACCAGCACAGTGTCGGACGTGGTGCCGTTGTTCTGCGAGCCGATACAGGTGCCGGCGGCCGTGCGGATCTGGTACGTCAGGCCGGCGAGCACGGTGAAGGTCCACCGTTGGGCCGCCGTGCCGTTGCAGGTGACCTGCACTATCGGCGTGCCGGCCGTGGTCGCGCCGCCGAGCGGGCTGAGGCACTTGTTGGTGACCGCGCTGGTCACCGTGTAGGTGCCGCCCGTCGCCGTGGTGAGCTTCCAACGCTGGTTCAGCGAGGAATTGTAGAACCACTGCTTGATCGGGGCGTTGTCGTTCGGGTCGAAGGCGAAGAGGTCCATCGCCAGGTTGCGGCCGTCCGAGTGCAACAGGTCATTGTTGAACACCAGGGTGGCGCCCGTTTCGACCGCGCCGGCGGCCGCCGAGTTGCTGTTGGTGGTCACCGACAGGGCGACCGAGTTCGCCGAGGTACGGGTCACTCCGTTGTAGGTAAGGCGGCTGCGGACCGTGTAGGACGCGGTGCTGTTCGTTGCCAGGCCGGTGACCCGGGCGCTGGTCTTCCAGCCGGGCACGGTGGTCACCACGGTTCCGTTGCGCAGGATCTGATACTCCAACGACCAGTTGCTGCCGATCGGGTTGACCGTGGGGGTCCAGGAGAAGGCGATCGACGTGCCCTCGACGTCGACGGCGCTCAGCAGTTGGGGTTGCAGCGCGGGGATCGTGGTCTGCGTCGTCGTCGACGAGCCGGCGGCCAGGTAGAGGCTGTCGTAGGCCACGTTCCAGTGGGTTGGCAGCCAGCTACCCTGCGGGTATATGCCGAAGTAGTCGTCTCGGTTGCAGTCGAGCAGGCGTTCGGCCATCGGATCGGGGCACGCCCAGCTGGTTCCGTTCTCGCCGCAGAGGGTTTCGAACCCGTCGCTGCAGTGCCAGTCGCCGTCCCAGTTCGGCATTCCCTGCCGCATGCCGCGGACCGAGTGGGCGAACTCGTGCGTGACGGTGTGACCGCCGTAGCAACCGGGCGAGATGGAGGTCCACATCGCGTAGTTGTTGTTGAGGTTGGACGTGCCGGGGCTCAGGTCGTGCGGCACGTCGACGACGTCGGTGTACGCGCAGCTGGTCAAACTCTCGGCGAAGACAACGTAGTTGCGGTTGTTCGCGGTCAGCCCGAAGCCCTGGAGCGTGGCGCGCCAGGCCCGGAAGTCCGCGTTGGTGCTGCCGGCGGGCACCTGGATGGTGATGATGTTGACCTGGCAGCCGGTGGCGCTGGTGACGAACTTCAGCCACCGCTGCGCGCCCTCGCGACGGGCGCTGTCGTTGACGTTCTGCTGGGCCACCCAGGCGGCGAGCCGAATGTGCGGCTCGCGCTCGGCGAACCTGTTGGGAGTGCCCGCCTCGTAGGCGTAGACCATCTGGAGGCGGTTGCCGTCGGTGCCCGTACCGACGCACTGCACCGGCGGCGCGGCGGCGACCGGGCCTGCGGCGGCGGCGGCCGGAGCCGCAGGAACCACTGCGATCGCGCCGGCCGCCAGCGCTGCGACCGCGAGGCCCCGCAGCCACCTTCTCACTGTCGTGTCTATCGATGTCATTCTTGCGATCCTTCCCCGCGACTCACCCGGGCGCGCACGTACGCCACCTCGCCGGAACGACGAGGACGTCCGCTGATGACCTAGAAAGTTGCGCCCGCGCGGCAGTCGCTTGTGGACTACCAACGGCAAGAGATCCCCCGTTGGATCGATGGGCGTAACTGTAGCCTACGTGCCCTGCGCTGACGACATGAAGAGCGGGGCGACCAACATCGCGTCGATGAGCCGCATCCGTCGCGGCGGGCGCCCGAGACCGGCGATCGTGGTGACGATCAGCGCGCCTCGCCTCTGAGCGCGATGCCGCACTCTGTGCTGGCGGCGAGGACGCGTGCTCCAGACAGCCAGTCGACCAGGTCATTAGCCATGGGCAATTCCAGCGTGATCGAGTAGACGACACATGTCGTGGAAACCCTCGGCGCAGGCATCCACGACAGCACCATGTCGGCCGGAGGTCTTCGCGTACTGCAACAGGAAGTACGGATCGACGAGGTCGGGGGCATGGATATTGGCCTCGATGACCTCGCCGCCTGCCGAATTCTCGAACCGGCAGTGCTCTCCGTGCGGGTACAGGTACCAGGTCGCGCCGTGATATCGCACATTCCCCGGGGGGTCCGTGTCGACGTCGCTCACCGGTGACGAACCAGCCTCCATCTGCTCGACGAGTGCGGCTGCCACCCGGCGGAATTCGGCGACAAGGTTCTCCAGAGCTGGGCGTACGGTGGCGGCTTCCGAGTCGCTGACGAGCTGCAGCACAGTGACGATCGGCCCCTGGCGTCCCGCGGAGGCGAAGACGGCCATGTCGGGCTGGAGCGCAACCCGTAACGTCCGCGCAGCGGCCGTGGCAGCCGGCATCGTGACGGTCTCGTCAAGGACGACGACCAGACCGCGACCGCGGGCGACCCGCCGGCGAAGTTCGGCGGGGTCCGCTACCCCCGCGGCAATCGCACCGGCCCCTGATTCCATCCGGAAATGTTAACTCGAACGCATTCGCCATTCGGCATGGCCGAGCGTGGCCGAACGGCCGGCGGACGTCGCCGGTGAACGGACGCGACGACCGGACAGCTGCCTGGCAAGTGGCGAACCCACTCCGCCGCTGCCAGAGGTCGTACCGTCCTGGTTCAATCCACAGGACAGGCGGGCACGACAGGCGGAGGACCAATGGGCAGCTGGGGAAACGGCAACTTCGACAGCGACACCGCGGCCGACCATCTGGGAACCGTGACCGACCGACTCATCGCCGAGGTCGCCAAGGCGATGTCCGGCGACCCCGTCGAGATCGAGCCCGACGAGTACTGGGGTGTCGCCGTGCCCTGCAATCTCGAACTGCTCCACCTCATCGCACAACAGAACTACGTCGGGGCCAGCCTGCCCGACCCGGCCACCATCGCCGGTTGGAAAACCACGTTCCTGACCGTCTGGGACGAGGCCATCGACGACCTGGAGCCCACACCTGACCACAAGGAACAGCGGCGCGCCCACCTCGTCCGAACCTTCGACCAGCTCGCCGCACTCGCCATGGACGACCAGGCGTAACGCCCCGGGGACTCCGCACCACCCACCTCGGGGATGGGCGCTCCTCGCTGGTCGATCACGTCCATCGATGGTGCTGACGGCGGCACCGACATACTAGGAGTCCTCGATCCGCAGGCAACCTGCGCGGCCGTCGGCGGATAGAAACGCGAGTGCCACCGGAGCGGCACCGAGGTTGAGATAGAACGGTGTCCAGTTCGTCGCCAGACGCAGAAGGGGCCGCCACGGTCCACCCGCAGGCCAGTCGTCCGGGTCGAGCGGCAGGGCCGTACCGCCGATCTTGTCGTAGTCGATCGCTTGGAAGTAGCGGTCCCGATCTTCGGACGACAGTGCCAG
This sequence comes from Micromonospora sp. NPDC049171, assembly GCF_040648275.1. Classification (NCBI taxonomy): domain Bacteria; kingdom Bacillati; phylum Actinomycetota; class Actinomycetes; order Micromonosporales; family Micromonosporaceae; genus Micromonospora; species Micromonospora sp. NPDC049171. Next base: position 266,440 of record NZ_JBEZDJ010000003.1, on the reverse strand, counting down.
GTAGACGTCGGACAACAGGGGTTCGGCATCCTCGTCGCGGACCAGGTCGACTGTGTACTCCGCGGGTGATCCATCGTCGTGATAGAGCGTCGGGCCGCTGGCCAGCGGGACGGTTGGCCCGGCGAAGGCACCGGGCTGGACGACCACGGCGTTCTCGCCCCCGTCGGCGAGGATGACGTCCGGGTCGAACTCGTCGGCGTCGCGTCCGTGGCCCCCGTGTGTGACGAATACGTAGGCGAGCCGTCCGGGGTCGTCGCCGATGAGTTCGGGTTCGAGCACTATCTGGCACAGGAAACGCATCGGCGTGCCCCAGGCCGCGCTGACCGGCCACTGCGGCGGCCCGAGCCAGGTGGGCTGGCCGCCGAACTTGGTGATCGGCTCGGTCACGGGCGTCTCGGCGCGCCGGTAGTCCACGATTCGCCAGGCGGCAACCATGGCGCGGACCATAGCAGCGGTCCGTCCTGGGAACCGGCCGCACATCCGGGCGATGCGGCAGAACGCCAAGCCAGATGCGGCCGTGCTGCCACCGATTCTCGCCGTTCTGGACGATCGCCGGCCGATCCGGCGCCCGGGACAGGGACCGGGGCGAGGAGGTGGCCGCGCAGATCCGGGCGAGTACGGCCTACCGGCGACATCGGATAGTGGGTGTGTCGGAACGCAGTGCGGTGTGTGACCTCGGCTTCGGCTTCCCTCGCCTTCACATGGCAGGCTCGGTCCGTGATCGATGACTTCGCGAAGGACTACCTGCACGAGGAACTGCGGTTCACGCGTCAGGCGCTGGTCTGGAAGCTCGACGGCCTGTCCGAGTACGACGTCCGGCGGCCTCTCACGGCGACCGGCACCAACCTGCTCGGCCTGGTCAAACACATGGCGACCTGGGAGGCCAGATACCTGGGAGAGATTTTCGACCGCCCGTTCCCGGAGCCGCTGCCCCGATGGCAGGATGCCGATGGCAGCGACCTGTGGGTGACCCAGGACGAGACCCGCGAACACGTCATCGGTTTCTACCGGCGCGCCTGGGACCATGCGGACGCGACGATCAGAGAGCTTTCTATCGACTCACCCGGCCACGTGCCGTGGTGGCCGCGCCCCGACGTGAAGCTGTTCAACATCATGGTCCATGTCCTCAACGACACCAACCGACATGCCGGACACGCCGACATCCTGCGTGAGCAGCTCGACGGGCGGACTGGGGTGGCAGCCGGGCATGAAGAGCGGGTCGACCCGGCGGCCCGGGAAACTCACCGGGCGAAGGTCGAGCGGGCGGCCCAGGAGGCGGCCCTCGGTTCGGATCGTGCTGGCCTGTCCGGGGCGCACGGTGCGATCGGTGCTGCGTCCTGATCGACGGGACCTTCGTGGTCGCCGTGTTTGTGTCCCAAAGCTGCTGGCGTCCGCTCATGCCGCGATCGGGCACCCGCCCGGCGGGGAGTCCGGGCGGGCCTGCCGTAGGCCGGCCCGTTGGAGCACCTAGTTGTCGCCTCGGTGTCCGTCGCGGACCACCGCCAACCCGCCGACCCGGGTCGTGATGCCCGCCGGCCCGCTTCGGGCCGAAGCGAGCACGCTGGCCGGTCGACCGAGGGTGTCACCCTGCTCCACCTCGATCGTGATGGTCTGTGCCCCTGTCGTGTCGAGCAGGTGGGCAGCCAGACAGCCGGTGCTGTTGGCGTTGGCGACGTCCTCGTCGACACCGATCGCCGGCGCGAACATCCGCGCCGCACCCGGGCGGTCGCCCACCGGCGGTACGTACACGAAACAGCCGAGGAGCCCGTACCGCCGGCACGCCGCTGTCAGCCTGCCGAGGTGCGGGCGGACTCGGAGCAGCGCTGACCGGTCGGGGACCGGTACCAGTATGCGTGGTGCGCCGGGGGCGGCGATCCGTGGCGCGTCGGTCGGATGCGGGTCGGCCGCGCTGAGTCCGAGTGCGGCGACGATCGCGGCGCGCTCGTCCGGTGCCGGGTGACGCAGCGCGACGAGGCCCTGGTCGAACCACACCTCGATGCCGGCGGGGCGGCGGATCGCGACGGTGTCGAACGTGCGCCCGCCGCTGTGTTGGCGGTCGTTCAGCTCGCCCAGCGCGGTGCGGGTCAACCGGACGGCCTGCGCGGCAACGGTGCCGTGGCCGCAGCCGGACAGCTCGGCGGTGGCGGTGAAGAACCGGACCGGCCAGCCGCCGTCCGACGTCCGCCCCGGGCCGAGGAATGCCGCGTGCGAGGTGCCGGCCGCGGCAGCGACCGCACGCCGATCCGCGTCCGTCGCCGCCGGGTCGTCGTCGGTGACCGCAGTGGGGCTGCCGCCCCGGCCGTCGCGCCGCACGCACGCATCAACCACCGTGACATCCGGCCAGGGCATGGGCCCACCTCTGACGCTCAACGAACCGGCAATCGCAAACGGCGTCTGCCGATAGCCGGACGTGCCCGCAACGGCCGACCGAACGCGTCCCGGAGCGTACCGGCCTGAGACGGACGAGCCGGCGGTAGTCCGTCCGGGTGATCAGCGTTCATCCGCTGCGGCCGGCGCGATCTGGTCGAGGTGTGCGCCGACGGTGACCCTGGCGGTTGCGTTCGAGGTCCGGCCGGGGCGCAGGAGGGCGTGCAGGATCACGCCGTCGACGAGAGCGTAGAGACGCTCTGCCTCGACCTTCTGATCGAGACCGGGTCGGAGCGCACCGGCGTCGGCCAGTCGCCGGACCATGGTGGCGAAGGCGTCGGTGAGGCGTTTGTCGATGTCCTTGCGCAGGCCGGCCAGGGTCGGTTCGACGACGGCGCGTGCCGTGAACGCGAGCCACACTTCGCACTCGCCGCGCCGTGGCCGGTCCAGCGGCAACATCTCGTCGATCATCGACCGGACCACCGCACGCGGGTCGCCCGTGGTGTCCACGGCCTGGATCCGCTCCTCGATCCGTTCTCCCACCAACCGCAGGGCGAATCCGAGGAGTTCGGACTGGGTGGTGAAGAAGTGGCGCAGCGAACCCATCGACAGGCCGGCCTCGCGCGCCACGTTTCGCACCGATGCCTGCTCCAGCCCGTCCCGCAGCACGACTCGCCAGACCGCTTCGGCGAGCTCGGTCCGTCGGGCCTGCGCATCCACCAGCTTCGGCATTACCCTTTTATAACACAGTCGTGCTAGCTTCTTGTTGCTAACACAACTGTGCTAGATAACGGGGGCATCTGTGGCACGTCGAGAACACGCCTGGCTCACGGCAACGGTGGTCGGCTGGATCGCACTCAACGGCGCGGTACTGCTCCTCGCGCCCGGCGACACCCCCTTCGACTGGCCGGCGCAGCACGACCCGCCATCCGGGCCCGGCCAGGTGATCGCCGCTCAGGCCACCCTCGTCGAGTTGGCACTGCTCGCCGCCATCGGATACGCGCTCACCCGTGGTCGACCCGCACCGATGATCGCCGAGCGCGCACCGACGCTCTCGACCGCTCGCCGTGAGACAGGACTCGTCCTGGCGTACGGTGTCCTCGCCCAACTCGGTGGCCTGCTCATCGGCCGAGGGCTCGGCTGGCACCCGATCGGCTTCCACCTGGCCGGCACGCTCGTCGGTGCCACCGATCCGGTGGGGCCCGCCGAGGCGGTCGGCTGGGCCACGTACAACGTCGTGGTCTACGCGCTGGTGCCACTCCTGTGGTTCCGGCGGCGCTACACCGCCCACCAGATGTGTCTGCGCTCGGCGGATCGGCGTGGCGACGCCATCCTCATCCTCGCCGTGCTGGTCCTCGAATCGCTCGCGCAGTGGGCGGTGCTCGGCCACGCGTTCGCCGGGCTGGCCCCGGGTCAGCTCGCCGTCGGAGTGCCACTGACATTCCTGCTGTACCTGGCTGGCACGGTGCTGCCCACAGTCATCTTCGTGCAGAGCGTCCTCGTCCCCCGATACGCCCGGCTGACCGGCTCCACCACCGCGACAGTCGTCCTCGGCGGCCTGACGTACGCGGCACTGCACGTGTTCGAGGGCTGGGGCAGGTTCGGGTCGCCGCGCGAGGCCACGCTGACGATCCTGTTCGTGCTTCTCATCTACACACTGCCCGGCGCGTTCAAGACCTGGCTCACCGTCCGGACCGGCAACGCCTGGGTGCACGCGTGGGCGTACCACGCCTTCGCGCCGCACACGATGCACGACACCGGGTTGATCGTTCGGATCTTCCGCCTCTGAAATGTGCGGCCCGGCCGCCGCGGTATCGCCGGATCGTGCGACAGATCCCCTAGGCTGCGGCTCACCGACGACTGCATCGGAGACAGCGGCGATGGCAGACCAGCAGACGAGCGCGCAGAGTTTCGAGGACGGCCGGGCTACCTTCAGCCGCATGTACGACTACCTCCTCGGCGGTGTGCACAATTTTGCGGCCGACCGCGAGGCCGCTCGACAGCTCCTGCGGGCATTTCCGGATGCGGCGGACACCGCCCGGTCGAACCGCCTGTTTCTGGCACGTGCGGTGCGCACACTGGCCGAGGTTGGCATTCGACAATTCCTCGATCTCGGCTCTGGCATCCCCACCCAGGGCAACGTGCACGAGATCGCTCAGGCGATCGACCCGACGATCCGGGTTCTCTACGTCGACATCGACCCGGTGGCGGTCGTCGCCTCCAACCACATCCTCACGGGCAACCCCACGTGCCGCGCAGTCGAGGCGGACTTCACCCGGCCCCAACTGCTCCTCGACGCACTGACCAGCGGCGACCTCGCCACCGTGATCGATCTGGGCCAGCCCACCGCGTTGCTGTACTGCTCCGTCCTGCAACTGGTCCCACCCGACCTGATCGACGGTGTCGTCGCGCCGATTCGCGACCGGCTCGTGCCCGGCAGCGCCCTGACCATCTCCCATCCGGGCACGGCGGTGACCGACGGGTACGACGAATCGAGCGTCTCGTCGGTCGCGGAGGTCTACCGCACCACGGCGGCTGCCGACATCGTCCTGCGCTCGGACGCCCAACTTGCCGCCCTCTTCGGCGGCTTTGACCTCATCGAGCCGGGGCTGGTGTCACTCAACCAGTGGCGACCGGAGCTTGGCGAGCCGGACCCCTACGCCGCCAAGTCCATGCTGTCCCCGATGCGCGGGGGAGTAGCCGTCCTGCACGCCTGAACGTGGTCGCCGACGCCGTGGCGGCACTCGCAACGTGGGTAGCGCGCCGGCACAGTATGGGCAGCGGCTACCGATGTCACCGCGGGCGGCGGAGGCCAGGGTGGGCGTATGGCCTTTTCGCCGTCGTTCGCCCTCACCCGGGCCGAGGACCAGCTCGTGTTGCAGGTGTCGGTCAGCAACCTGCAGCCGCAGCTGCGCCCCGGCCCACCGACCGGTTACGACCTGAAGCTGGTTGCCGGCGCCGCACAGGGGCACCTGTGGGTGCGCTTCCCCCCGCAGCAACTCCTGGAGAACGCCGCCCGGGGCGCCAGCCCACGACTGGTGCAGACCAAGCCGATCTTCACGCCACCCAGCGACGTGGTGCTCGTGGTGCGCCCGTCGGACGGCCCGATCGACCTGTCCGTCGCCAGTATCCTGGCCGCGATCTCCCGGCTGGAGATCGTCCCCGGTGAACAGGGCGGCGCGGTCGAACCGCTCGACGTCCGGCCACCCCGGCCGGCCACCTCGGCGTACCACCTGGTCGCGGCCGCGATGGCCGCGCAGGTCGGCCGGCCCGTGGACCCGGCCGCGGCGGAGGACCGGCGCCAGGACCGCGTGGCCCGCCGGGCCGCTGTCAGCCCACCACGATCCGGCGGTACGTCCAGCGCCCGCGCCGCCAACGCCGCGCTGGTGCCCGCCCCGCCGCCGGGCTTCCCGCAGGCGTCGCAGTTCCGCCTGCCCTACCTGCTCAACCTGCAGTCCCCCGGTGGCCACGTCCGGCTGCGGCACGCCGCCGCGGCCCGGGTGAACGCCGGCCGCACCGCCCTGTGGAGCACCCGGCTGGAGGTCACCTCGGTGGACTTCTCGGCCAGCGCCGAACTGCCACTGGCGGCGCGCTTCACCCACACCCCGCAGAGCGGTGCGCCGCAGCCGGGGTGGGCCGACGACGTCGACGACGCGCGGCTCAAGAACACCCTCCGGGCCGACCTGTGCGTCGAGATCTCCGAGCAGTCACGCACCGTCGCGCCGGCCACCGTGCGGCGGCTCGCACTGAGCAGCCTCGGTGGCTGGCTCAGCGTGCGGGGTGACTGGCCCGACCCGCCGCCGGGCTCCACGCCCGAGCAGATCGCCGCCACCGTCGCGCAGTGGCGCCACGACACGTCGATGGGCCGCGACCAGGCGCAACGGATCGTCGTGGTGGGCCGGCTCTACCCGTTCGGCCACCGGGCGATCTTCACCGAGGAGACGGTACGGCGCTTCGAGAGCGGCAGCACCCGGGTCGCCGCGCTGCGCACCGCGGCGACCATCCTGGTCACCGATCCGCAGATGCCGTTCGTGTCGCCCGCCACGTCGGTGGACGACGTGGGCGGCGACGCTCATCGGCGCTGGCCGTTCACCCGCGTCGACGTCGTCACCACGGTGACCCCGCCGCTGGAGGCCGTCCAGCCGCCCGGTGGGATGACCGGCTCACGGGTGCTGCGGCTGGACGCCGCCACACCGTTCGCCTATCAGCTGGTCGGCTACGACCAGGAGGGCAGCCCGGTGCCGTTCGCGCTGCCGCTGCTCTTCGTGCCCCACACCGCCTCCGATGCGCAGGCCCGGGCGTTGTGGGACACCCTCGGCGGCGGAGCACAGGTGCCCGAGAACGTCTTCCGGACCATCCAGGCCGGTGGGCTGCCGCTGGCGGTCGCCCCGATGCCGGAGCCCGGATCGGCGGCGACCCGGTCGGCGGCCGGCCCGGAGGTGCCCACCCCGGAGCAGGCCACGACGGTGCTCGCCCGCAAGGTCGACCTGGCGCTGGACGCCGCCACCGGGCTGCCCGTCGCCCAACAGATCATCGGGCGCGTCGCGGGGCTGGACCGCTACGCGCCGGGGGCGAAAGAGGCGGTGTTGCAGTACGCCGCGCCGTACACCCAGGCGCTCTTCGACGGGGCGAACGCCCAGGGACAGGTCTTCCTGAAGCTGGTCGGCGAATCGCCGGCGGTCGGCCTGGCGCAGCAGGCCACCGGCGGGCTCGCCGCCCTCAGCCTGAGCACCTCGGCGATCTCCCGGCAGTTCGGGGCGCTGGCGGGCGCGAACCTGACCACCCTGGCAGCCGGGGCGGTGGACCTGTCGTTCCTCAAGGACGCCGACAAGCTGCTGGGTCTGGCCAGGCTCAAGGATCTGCTGCCCACCGACGAAGGCATCGTCCGGGAGCTGGGCAAGGCCTACAAGATGGTCAGCGACCTGGTCGACGGCGTCGCCTCGCAGGTGTTGACCTGGGACACCAAGCTCTTCGGCGACAAGCCGCAGGCCCGCTTCCACCAGGGCTTCGTGGTGCTGCGGCCGGTGCGGGAGAACCCCGGTGACGCCAACCAGGCCACCCTGCGGATCACCCAGACCACCGAGGTGGACACCGCCCGGCTGGAGACCCGGTCCACCAGCGAGTGCGTGGTCCAGCAGGTGGAGTTGCAGATCCACTCCACCACCACGCCGGCCTTCGACACCGTGCCGCTGCTCAGCGTGCCGATCAGGAGCATCCGGTTCACCAGCAGGGACGCCGGCAAGCCCGACGTCGACATCAAGCTGGGTGCGCTGCGCTACGGCCAGGTGCTCGCCTTCATCGCCACCCTGGCCGAGTTGGTCGACCAGGAGGGCTTCTCCGACCCGCCGGCGCTGACCGTGACCCCGACCGGAGTGCGGTCCGGCTTCAGCTTCCCGGTGCCGTCGCTGGCGATCGGCGTCTTCGCGCTGGAGAACATCGCCATCTCCGCCGGCGCGGAACTGAACTTCACCGGCGACCCGTACCCGCTTTCCTTCGATCTTGGCTTCTCCACCCCGGACAACCCGTTCCGGCTGACCATCGCCGCGCTCGGCGGGGGTGGGCACCTCGCCATCGGCGTGGCCACCACCGGTCTGATCAAGCTGGTCGGTGCCCTGGAGTTCGGCGCCTCGCTCTCGGTCGACCTGTTCGTGGCGCGCGGGTCGGTGGAGGCGATGGGCGGTGTGCTCTTCGACATCGACGCCAGCAAGGACATCGCCCGCATCGGCGGCTACTTCCGCATCCGCGGAGAGGTCGAGGTCCTGAGCATCATCAGCGTCTCGATCACCCTGACGCTCACCCTCGACTACGACCTCGACTCCAACGAGCTGTACGGCTACGCCGAGATCGCCGTGGAGATCAAGGTGCTGTTCTTCAGCGAGTCGGTGGTGGTGCCCATGGAGCGCCGCTTCGCCGGCCCCAGCGCCGATCCGACCTTCGCCCAACTGATGGCGCCGACCGGGCGGCCCGGCCCGCGCCCGTGGGACACCTACTGCGCCGCGTTCGCACAGGAGTAGACGATGACGTACAGCGTGCTCTGGACCGTTCTGCCGGCCGGCTTCGCCGACGGCAGGGCGCAGCTCAGCCTGGTCGCCGCCCCGCGCGGCCAGGGCATCACCACGATCGACGGTACGCCGCTGGCGAACTGGCCGGCGGTGGTCAACGCCCTCGGGCCGCTCTTCCTGGCCGACACCGGTGGCGGCGAGCCGCAGCCGCTGACCCGGCGCGGCGGCCCGGCGTCGACGCCGCTGTGGACGGCGCTCTTCGGCCCGGCCACCCGGGTGCTCACCAAGGCCGGCGGGCGCCGTGCGTTGGGAGCCGCCCGACCGGGGCCGACCTTCGCCGTCACCGCGACGGCTCTGGAGCAGATGTACGCCAGCGTCAACGACACCAACCCCACCGGCTCGCTGGGCGCCGACCATGTGGTGCGACGGGCGATCGCCGCACTGGCCACGGTGGACAGTGATCCCCGGGTGGCGCGGGCGATGGGCCGGGAGGTCGGTGCCGCCCTGCTCGCCCCGGCGGCGACGTCGAGCGCGACGCTGGCCACGGCGGTGCGGCGGCTGCGCGAGGAGGGCCACGAGGACCTGGCGATGGCGCTGCCGATCGCCGCCTACGCCCGGTGGCTACGCCGCGCGGGTGGCCCCCGCCGGGCACCCGGTCCGGACGGGCGGGCCGCCGGTGGGCCGCTGACCGGGGTCAACTCGGTCACCCAGGCCGACTTCCACCAGGTCTGCACCCTGCTGATGGCGCACCCCGCACTCTCCGTACCCCTGGGTCTCCGCGTTGATCTCGAGCTGGCGCCGTTCGACGGCGCGCGCACCGTCCGGGTGGTGGACGCGGCCGGTCAGCCGCTGAACGGCCTGGTGCCCCGTTCCCAGCCGTTCAGCGCGGTGGTCAGCGACCTGTCCGCGCGCCGGTTCACCATGGCCACCGAGCCGGACGCCCGCGCCGAAATCGTCGGCGGGGTGCTCAACCTGCGCAACCCGGCCACCACCTACGTGCTGACAAGTGTGGATGTGGCCAGCCTGAGCGGTCAGCTGGCGGCGGCGTCGACCGCGTCGGCGCGCTCCGGCGAGCCGCTGCCGGCCCGGCTGCCGGTGCGCCGCGACGTCGGTCTGACCCTCGGCCAGCAGGCCCGCGCCGAGGCGGTGGTCAGCCACGTCACCAGCCGCACCGATGCGATCGCCTCGGCTGGCGTGCAGGCCCCGGCGGTGCTGTTCGCCGACGACGTGACCACCGGCTACCGGCTGGACGTGGCCACCGACGGCGGGCCGTTCCGGTCGCTCATGCGCCGCCGGGTGCGCTACACGGTGGGGGAGTTGACAGTCGACGCCGACGACGAGGGCCGCACCGAAGCGGTGGTCGCCGCACAGCAGGATGACGAGTTCGGCGTCACCCGGCTCGTCGTCGGCGAGGAGATCGCCGGGTGGGACGGTTGGGGCCTGTCGGTCGGCAAGCCGGGGCCGAAGGTGGGCGGCGACGGCCGCGACAGCCCGGAGGTGGAGGAGATCGACAGCGCCCTCGCGCCCGGCTATCCGCTGCGCGCGGAGGTCACCACCGCGCCGGGCACGCTACCGAGGCTGCGCTACGGACGCAGTTACCAGCTCCGGGCCCGGGCGGTGGACATCGCCGGCACCGCGATCGACCCGGACGTCTGCGATCCCACCCAGGTGCTGCCCGCGGTGCGCTACCTCCGCCACGAGGCGGCCGGCTCGCCCACCCTGGTGCCGACCAGGCGCTTCACCGAGGGCGAGTCGCTGCTCCGGCTGGTGGTGCGCAGCGACGGCCAGGGCACCCTGCTGGGCACCTGCGAGCGGCACGTCGCCGCACCGGACAGCCCGCAGATGCTGGCCGAGCGGCACGCCATGTTCGACGCGGCGTTCGGGCCGCAGGCCACCCCGGCGGTCCGCGAGCGGATGTTCGCCGTCGCCCGCCGGGAGGAGGGCTCGTTCCTCGACCCGATGGTGCCCGGCCCGAACGGTGCGATGGTGCCCCAACCGGGCCTGCAGCTGGTCACCAGCGACCCGACCAGGCAGGTCAAGGGCACTCTGCCGGTGCCGCGCGGTCGAGCGCTGCCCAACGGCGCCTACGTGGTGATCGACGCGCCGGCCGCCCTGCTGCCCTACCTGCCGGACCCGGCCGTCGCGGGCGTGGCCATCGGCGGTGTGCCGGGTGCGTCGCCGGTGGTGAGCACGGAGTACGGGGGCAGCTGGCCGGATCTGCCGCCGGCGAAGCTGGTGGTCCGCCCGATGTCGGCCGGCTCCGGCGTGGTGCAGGTTTCGGTGAAGAAGTCCGGTGGCCGATCGGTGCTGATCGTCGAGGTTCCTCCCGGCGTGGAGCAGACCTTCGAGCTGTCCAGCACGCTGCACCCCGACCGGCTGGACCACCTCGCCGTCGGTGCCGCCGACCCGCAGGACGTCCTGGACGGGCAGGTGCTGGGCCTGTCCTCCCGGCAACCGGTCACCGTGGTGCACGCGGTGCAGAAGCCGCTGGTGGCACCGGCCCTGATCGGGCCGCCCACGGTCACCGCGACCGGCGTGACCGGGCAGGTCACCGTCACCGCGCAGGTGCAGGCGCACCGGCCGACCACCGGTCGGGTGCACCTGGCGGCGTCCTGGCTCGAAGCGGTGGACGCGGGCACCGGCAGCGTCGACCCGCAGCCGCGTACCGCCACGCTCGCCCCCACCGACCTGGAGCGCGCCGGTGGACCGGCGACGCTGACCGCGTCGCAGTTCTTCGGCGACACCCGGCACCGGGCGGTCACCTACCGACCGGTCGGGTCCACCCGGTTCCGGGAGTACTTCCCGGCCGTGCCGGACGGTGACCAGAGTCAACTGCGCGAGGGCACCGAGATGTTGGTGCACGTGCCCAACCGGGCCGTGCCGCCACCACCGGACGTGCACTCGGTGGTGCCGTCGTTCCGCTTCACCAGGGGCACGGAGTTCGGCGAGTGGACCAGCACCCGGGAGACGATGGGCGTGCGGGTGTGGCTCAACCGCCGCTGGAATCGCACCGGCGAGGGCGAGCTGCTCGGCGTGGTGCTCTTCGCCAGCCCGACCGACGGTGACGTCGAGGAGGGCCGGGCGCTGTCCGGCCTGGTCACCCGGTGGGGCAGCGACCCGATCGAGGAGATCGGCCTCGGCGACCAGCAGCACTTCGTCGCCGGCGACTTCGACACACCGGGCCAGGTCACGACCACCGTCACGCTGCTGGACCCGGCCGCGGGCGGCCGGCAGGTCACCGTGATCGGGCACCCGGTGCACTTCGACGCCGAGCGGGACCTGTGGTTCGCCGACATCGACGTGGACGTCGACCTCGCGGTGTGGCCGTTCCTGCGACTGGGACTGGTGCGCTTCCAGCCGCACTCACTGCCCGGCCGCGCGGTCTCCCGGGTGGTCACCACCGACCTGGTCCAGCTGCCCCCGCACCGGCAGATCAAGGTGAAGAAGTTCGGGGCCACCGGAGTGCGGGTCAACGTCTTCGGCAAGCCCGCCACCGCCAGCGAGTTCACCATGCGGCACGAGCGCCGGATGCCCGACCCCTTCCTGGCCAGCTCCGACATCGGCTCCGACAGCGGCGTCCGAGCGCAGGAGGGCACCACCGGCACGCCCGGTGACGGCTGGCGGGTCACCACCCTGCCCGCACCGGCCGGTGGCATCGCCGCGATGCGCCTGGAGTGGGTGGCCGCCGGGGCACCACCGGATCAGCTCATGCGCGAGCTGCGCGCCGGCCGGGTCGTGGTGCAGGAGCGCCAGCGCGGCTGGGCGGTCACCGGTCCGGGCGAAGCCCTGCGGACGGTCTACACCGAGATCTTCGACCGCGCGGTGATCGATCCCAACCCGCCAGCCACCACCGCCGCGACCGAGGAGAGCTGAGCACAGTGGACGTCTTCCGACTGCACATCCGTGACGAGGTCCGCATCGATCAGGCGCTCGTCGACGGTCTGCCGCAATCGACAATCATCGGTGGTCGGCCACTGGTTTTCATCGGCCGCCGGGTGGTGCTGCTCGGCGCGGTGATCCGCGGCTTTCGCGATGTCGTCATCGTCGGTGACGAGGTGGTCGGCGGCGGCCCGGCCGGTACGCCATCGCTGGCGATGCAGGTGCCCGGCACCCCGGCGCAGGGCGAGGAGGGCCTCGCCGGCCGCCAACTGGTGATCCACGCCCGCAGGCTGACGGACGTCTCCGCCACCAGCACCGGGCAGCGCGGCGGCAAGGGTGCGACAGGCGATCCCGGCCCACCGGTCAACGACCCGAACGTCTCGCGGACCACGGCGCTGCCGCCACCGCCCCCGCCGCCGATCGGCGGGCATCCCGGTCTACGGGGTTACCCGGGCGGCCCCGGAGGAGCCGGAGGCCCGGTGCACGTCTTCTACGTCGAGGCCTCCGGCACCAACACCTTCGCCGGAGTCGGCGGCCAGGGTGGCACGGGCGGTGATGGTGGACCAGGTGGGCCAGGCATTCCGAACGAACCGGAGAATCAGGGCCCGCAGGGGCCGCCGGGGGAACCGGGTGGCCAGGGCGGCGCCCGCGCCGCCGAGGTGCTGGCCCGCACCCCGCAGCAGTACGACGAGGAGCTACGCCCACAGCTCTCCGGGCGCGGTGGCGACCGCTGGGCCGAACAGCGCGGCAGGCAGGCGTGGTACGAGTTCCGCTCCGGCAACCTGGTGGAGGCAGAACGGGAGTACGCCGCCGTCGAGTGGCTTCGTCCGGGCGCCATGGCAGCACAGTTGCGGGCCCTGATGGCCGACCACCGCACCGAGATCGGCGTGGAGCGCGACCTGGAACTGGATCTGGTGCCGGCTGTCGACTTCTACGCCGGGCAGTGGCGCGCGGCGGCGGACACCCTCCGGGCGGCGCTGTTCGCGCCCGGCGACGGCCCGCTGCTGCTCGCCGGCGACCAGCAACGGCTGCTGCGGGCCCGGGAGGCGATCCGCACCCAGTTGACCGCGCTGCTGGGCGAGCAGGGGCCGCTGGAGGAGACCATCGGGGAGAGCGCCCGACGCCGACGGGCAGCCGCCGAGCAGGCCCAGCAGGCCTCCGGGCAGCTGATCGGCCACAGTGTGCTGCGCATCCAGGAACGACTCGGCGACCTGACCGTCGCCGAGGCGCTGATCTCGTACGGCTCCGGCACTGTCTCCGGGCCCGACCTGGTCACGACGATCGCCCAGGTGCTCGGCGCGCCCGACCCCACCCAGCCACCGGGTGCCGCGGGGCTGCTGTTGCCGGCGGACACCGACCTGCTTGTCGACGCCGGCACCGCGGCCGGCGGCCCCTACCTCGCCGGGCGGCCCGCCACCAGCCAACTGGCGGCCGCCGGTGTCGGCCTGGCCGCGCACGGCCAGTGGGCCCAGGTCGGCACCCCCGGCTCCGGGCGGGTCGTGCACCTGCGCCGGGTCGCCGCCGACCTGCGCGCCGCCCAGGGTGACGGGCCCCTGCGGGACCTGCTGATCGAGCTGACCGAGGCCTGCCACAGCTGGCGGTTGGCGACGCTGCGGCTGCGGCAGATCGCCGGCACGACGGCGGCCATCGACGACCTCAAACGGCGCGCCCGGGAGGCGATCCGGGACCTGGACTCGGTGGACACCGACGACCGGCCGGCCAAGTCGCCGGTGTCCCGACTGCTGCGCGGCCTGCTCTGCCTCTTCGACGCACTGGACCACTGGAGTCAGCGGGCCCAGCGGGCGTTGAAGCTCTACATCCTGGACCGGGGCAACCCGGGCGGCATCTCGGGACAGACCGCGGCGCTGGCCTACCCGGACCTGGATCTGGACCTGGACGAGAAGGTCCCGCCCGACTTCCCGGTGGGCACCTACGACCTGATGATGAACGCCATCTTCACCCGGGACCCGGTGGCGGAGCGCGACCGGCACCGGGCCAAGGGGCGGTCACTGGTGGTCCAGGACGGCACCCAGGTGATCCACAACGCGTTCTCCGTCGGCGTGCACCCCGCGGCGATCAACCGGTTCGTCAACGCCAAGTCGCTGTGGTTCGACCTGCCGCTGGCCAAACTGCCGCCCGGGCTGGCCGAGTTGAAGGTGGTCGGGGTCACCGTCAACCTGCGGGGGATGGCCGGCAACGACAACAGCCTGCCGATGACGATCACGCATGCCGGCTTCTCCCAACAGCGCGACCTCGACCTCGGCGTGCACGACCTGACCGGTCCTCCGGCCACCCAGGAGTTGGTGCTGCGCTTCGAGCCGGCCACCCAGGTGTGGACCGGCGACACGGCCGCCGTCCCCGGTCAGGAGCACCTGTTCAGCCTGTACGGGCGTGGCCTCACCGGTGGCTGGACGTTGGCCTACGACTCGGTGACCGTCCCGTTCACCGGTCTGCACCAGGTCGACGTCAACATCCAGTACGAGGCGCTGGAGTCCCTCGACTCGGTCTCGCTCAAGCGGGTGGAGCACGCCCGCACCGGGCTCTTCGTCGGGGCCCGGGCGACCGGCCGGGTGCTGCTCACCGGCCCGGCACCGGCCGGCGGCAAGCGGGTCACCCTGCACAGCGACCGCCCCGATCTGGTCCGGGTGCCCAGTGGAGTCGACGTCGTCGCGGGAGCTTCCACGGCTGAGTTCGCGATCGACGTGCTGGCACCCACCGGTCCGCAGCCGATCGACATCTCGGCCAGCCTGGCCGGCGTCCGGCGTGCGGCGATCGTGTACGTACCGCCGCCGGTGCCGGCGGCGCCGCTGGTGACGACGGTGGCCCTGGGCGGTCCGGGCGCCGTCGCGGCGGTGGCGGTGGCCCGCGACGGCGCCGGCGGACGGGTCTTCGCCACCCACTCACCTTCCGACCGGCCCGACGACGACGGCACCCTGAGCAGTTGGGACCTGGAACTGACCCAGGCGCGGACGGCCGCCGTGGGTCACGGGCCGCGCGCGCTCACCATCCAGCCGCAGGGCAACCACGGATTCGTGGTCAACGGTGGCCACCACGACTTCGCCGTGCAGCGCTTCGAGGTGACCGCGGGCCTGCCACAACCGGGGATCAGCAGGCCGATCGGGCTGGGCGTGGTCGACGTGGCGCTCGACGCGTCCGCTCAGCGGCTCTACGTGGTGCACCAGGGCGGTGCGCCGCCGGTGGGAGTCAACATGCACGTGCGGGTGCTCTCCCCGACCGACCTCAGCGAACTTGACGTGGTGGGTGACGAGGACGGCTTCGCCGGGATCATCGCCGCCGCCGTGGACAGCACCGCGGCACGCGTCTACGTCGCCCGGACCTTCCGCTCCGGCGTACCCGAGACGGCAGCCATCTCGGTGATCACCCGGCGCGCGGACGGCCGGCACGCGATCACCGGCACGATCGACCTGGAGGATGTGCTGCTGCAACCGGTCGACGTGGCGGTCGACGTACCGGCCGGGTTGGTCTTCGTGTCCTGTCTCGGCGGCAGCACCACCCACCCCGCGGTCGTGGTGCTCGACCAGGGCGACTTTCCCACCGACGGCGGCACCCGGCCGGTGCCGGCCGGCGCGGTGCTGCCGGTGCCCGGCGGTGGTCGGGCGGTGGCCACCCGACCGGGGACCGGCATCGGTTACGTCGCGACCTCGGCCGGTCTGCTGATGGTGGACGGCCGCTCCCGGGCCCTGCGGGTGGCGGTCAAGCTGGGCACCGTACCGTGCTCGGTGGCGGTTGACCCGGTCACCGGCGTGGCCTACGTCGGTGACTCTCTCGCCGGCACCCTGAGCCGGGTGCTCACACCGGCCGACGTGGCGCCTCGGGCGTGGCGCTAGCCGGGCCGATGCCCCGCGCGCGGGCGGCCGCCGCGGCCTCCTGCCGGTTGCGCACCCCCAGCTTGTCGAAGATCGCCGCGACGTGGTGGTCCACGGTGCGCACCGACAACACCAGGTCGGCAGCGATCTCGGCGTTGGTCCTCCCGGCGCTGAGCTGGCTCAGCACCAGCAGTTGCCGCTCGGTGAGGTGGGCCGGGTTGGCCCGGGTGCCGCGGCGCGCGCCACGCGGGACCCGGGCACCCCGACCGCGCAGCCGGCCCCGGACCAGGTCGGCCGCCGCCACCGCGCCGAGCCCGTCGAGTATCCGCAGACCCTCGGCCACCGTGGTGGCGTCCGGGGATTCGGCCAGCTCCAGAGCCTGCTCGTACGGGTCGCCGTGGGTCGCCCACCGCGCCGCCGCGGTGGCCCAGTCACCACGGGCACCTGCCGCGTACGCCTGGGTCACCACCAGATCGGACGCCTGCGTGCCCACCGCATCGGTCACCGGGCTGCCGACCGGGTCGACGGTGACGCCCAGGCGGACCAGGTACCGCACCGCCTCGGCCCGGAACGGCGCGGCACCCGGGTGCGCGAGGCGGGGCAGCAACTCGGCGGCGACCTCCTCCGCGCGCTGACTGTCGTTGGTGAGCCAGGCCCACTCCAGGTAGGCGAGGCCGGCGTACGCCGTGCCCAGCAACAGCCGGCCGCGACGGGCCCGATCCCACGCCTGCGCCAGCAGCGGCGCGGCGGCCGGGTCACCCCGGCGGGCGCGTAGCCGGGCGTACCAGGGGACGCTGTAGACGTACAGCATGTCCGGGTGGTTCTGGCGCTGCGCCAGCGCGCGCAGCCCCGGCTCGGCGTGGTCCCAGCCGCCGCGGCGCAGCTCGACAAGCAGATCGTGCACCCGCATGTTGTAGGCGTGCGACCAGAAGCCGTGCTCCTCGGCGAAGGCCAGCCCGGCGCGCACGCACCCGGCCGCCTCGGCCAGGGCACCCATCCGGAAGAGCATCTCGCCGAGGTTGGTGTAGCCGCGCGCGACATACTCCAGCAGGCCGTCCTCGCGGGCCGTGTTCACGCTCTGGCGCAGCATGGCCAGCCCACCGGTGTCACCCACCTCGATCCGGGCGATGCCGAGATAGTTGAGGCACAGGGTGTCCAGGTCACTGCGGCCGGCCTGGCCGGCCCGCTTGCGCGCCGACTCCAGGGCGGTGACCGCCCGCGTGAAGTCGTCGGTCAGGGCCAGGATGGCGCCCTGATAGAGCAGTGCGTGTGCCGCCGCCGCGTCGTCGGCCCGGTTGTCGAGGATCCGCACGGCCTCGCCCGCGGTCCGCTCGGCGGCGTCGGTCTCGCCAGCCATGAACTGGTGCCGGGAGACGCGGATCAGGCAGCGCCCACGGGCCGGCTCGTCGCCCAACGCGGCGTACTCCCGGGCGGCCTGCTCGCCGACCCGCACCGCCTCGTGGAACCGGTGCGCGTTGTAGAGCTCCCAGCCGTACTCGTCCAACAGGGCGGCGCTCTCCGCGCCGCCCAGCCGGTCGCGGTAGGGCAGCACCGACTCGAGGAGCACCAGTGCCTGCCGGTGCGAGCCCGCTGCCGCCGCGGCTCGGGCCGCGCTCGGGCCGACCGCGACCACTGTCGCCGGATCGTCCCCGGCGACCGCGTGGTGCACCAGGCGTTCCCGGTCCGGCGACGACTCAGCCCGCAGCGCCGCCAGCACCCGGCGGTGCAGCAGTCGCCGACGCAGCTCCGGCAGGTCGGCCTCGATCGCCCGGCGGGCCAGCTCGTGTCGGAAGGCCAGACCGTCCGGGCGTACCTCGATCACCCCGTTCTGCTCCGCCTCGGCCAGCGCGGCCAGCGCCTGCGGCCCGAGCAGGATGGCGGCCAGGTCCACCCCGACCGCCCGCGGGACCACGCAGAGCTGTGCCAACGCCTCCTGGCAGGCGGGTGCGAGGCGGCGGCACCGGGCGCGGACCGCGTCGCGCACCGCCCCCGAGGCGGCCGAGCCGTCGGACGCCAGCGACTCACTGACGAAGAACGGGTTGCCGCCGGTCAGGGCGTGCAGCGCGGCACCGTCGTGGCCGGTGCCGGCCGCCATCCGGGCCACCGCGGCGGCGGACAGCGGGGCCAGCGGGACGCGGACCACCGGCACCGTGGTCAACGATCCCAGCAGGCGGTGGACGGGGTGTGCGTCGTCCACGTCGTCCCGCATGGTCAGCAGCAGAACGGCCGGCAGCGGCCCGATCCGCCGGGCCGTGTAGATCAGCACGTCGATGGTCGCCTCATCTGCCCAGTGGATGTCCTCCACCACCAGGAGCGTCGCGGGGGCGCCGCGCAGCTCGGCCAGAATCGCGGGCAACACCGCCACCAACGGGTACGTGGCCGCGCCGCTCGGCGCGGTTGGTAGGTGCGGCGCGGTCAGGGCGGCCGCCAGGGGACCCCCATGATTCGCCACCGCCTCGCGCAACGGCGCCAGAGGAGCAGGGGCGATCAGATCGTCGCACCCGCCGGAGAGTGCCCGCACCGCCGGATCGACCTCGGCGAGCAGTTGGCGCACGACGCTGGTCTTGCCGATCCCCGCCTCACCGGTGAGCAGGGCCACCGAGCCGGCGCCGCCCAGCGCGGCGTCGACGGCGGCCCGCAGCGTGGTCAGCGCGGACCGGCGCTCGAGGAGCTGGGCAGGCATTCTTCGATGGTGCCACCCGCACCGGGGGCGAGTCCGGTTGAGACGGCTTGCTGACCGTGCTGTCCCAAGCCGGTGCCCTCCAGGATCGTCGCCACCGGAACGCCGGGCCCGACCTGATGCGCTGGATCGTTGTCGGAATGCGGGCGCGCGCCGCCGGGTTCGGGGCAGCGGTGGGTGGGAGCCGGCCCCCACCCACCGCTGCCGACGCGCGCATTACTTGTCGCAGGGGCCCCGGTTGAGGTTGAGGACCAGTGCGCAGGGGTCGAGGTCGATATCGACGTCCGGCGTGGTCGGGGCGCTGGACATGGGCTCGTCCGGCGCCTTCTGGATCACGTAGTAGCCGTTGAACGTCCACGCGCGGATCTGCCCGCCTGGATCCTCGACGAGGTAGTCGGCCCTGCGGTCGCCGTTGAGGTCGGCGAACCGGACCCGGGGACCGGAGACGCCGACACCCGACGCGATCAGGCCGTCAAACCTCCAGCCGAAGCGTGATTCCTTGTATGCGTTGAGCCAGACGTAGACCCGTCCTGCGGCGTCGACGACGAGGTAGTCGGCGCGCAGGTCACCGTTGAGGTCGGTCAGGTGGACCTGGTCGCGGGCTGCGCCGACGCCGGGTGAGATCTGCCCGACGTGGTCCCATCCGTACCCGGCCGAAGAGCGCTTGTTCAACCACGCCCTGACCTCGCCGTCGTCGTCGACGACGACGTAGTCGTCCTTGCGGTCGCCGTTCATGTCGGCGAAGCGCACGCGTTCCTTCGCCGCGCCGACGCCGGCGGCGATGACTCCGGCGTAGTCCCAGACGAACCCGCGGTCCGGGGCGTAATCGTTGATCCACGCCTTGACGCCGCCGACGTCGTCGACGACGAGGTAGTCGTCCTTGCCGTCGCCGTCGACGTCGGCGAACCTGACCCGGTCCCGTCCGGGGTTGACGCCGGCGGTGATCTGTCCGGCGTAGTCCCAGCCGTAGCCGCCACCCTGAGTCAGCCGGTTGATCCAGGCGGCGACGGTGCCGTCCGCCCGGATCGCGACCCAGTCGGCCCGACCGTCGCCGGTCAGGTCGACCATGCCGCTGGTGGTGTCGGCGTTGGGATTCTGGCCGACGACGCCCTGCCAGTCCCAGGTGTCCGGCTGGCCGTACCGGTCGTTGAGCGCGCCGACGGCCTTTCCGGTGGAGTCGACGAGGAGGTAGTCGTCCTTGCCGTCGCCGTTGAGGTCGGCGAAGCGCACCTGGTCCCGGTTCGCGGCCGTCGCGGTCAGGGTCTGGCCGTGGTTCTGCCACTCGATGCGGGGCGTCGGGTGGCCCGGGGCCTGCACGACGAACCTGGGAACCGTGTTCAGCCACACCTTCACGTGACCCTCGTCGTGCACGACGAGGTAGTCGTCGCGGGCGTCGCCGTTGAGGTCGGCGAAGCGGACCCGGTCCCGGGCGGCGCCGACGCCGGTGGCCACCAGTCCCAGCGACGACCATCCGTACGCGCCGCCGGGGTGGAACTCGTTGGAGTAGGCGGTGACCCGGCCGACGTCGTCGACGACGAGGTAGTCGTCGAGGCCGTCGCCGGTGAAATCGGCGAAGCGGACCTGGTCGCGGGTCGCGCCGACACCGGTGGCGATGACCCCGGCGTAGTCCCAGCCGAATCCACCTCCGGGAGTGAACTTGTTGATCCAGGCGGACACCCGCCCCGCGCCGTCCACGACGAGGTAGTCGTCGAGCCCGTCGCCGTCGACGTCGGCGAACCGCACGTGCTCCGGGACCGCGCCGACCCCGGCCGCGACCGTTCCGCGACCCCGCCAGCCGAACCCTCCACCGAGGGTGTGCGCGTTCGTCCACGCCTTGACCCGGGCCTGGTCGTCGAGCACGAGGTAGTCGTCGAGCCCGTCGCCGTCGACGTCGGCGAACTGCACGCGGTCCCGGCTCGCGCCGACGCCTGCCGCGACGACGCCCTGCCAGCGCCAACCCTCACCGTTGGCGGAGGTGTCGCCGGAGACGGAGTCCGGAGCCTTGCCGGCCTCGCCCCCGCACGCGACCGGGCTCGCACCGACCGGGTCCTCGATGAGGTTCTCGGCGCGGGCGCTCCGGACGGCGCCGAGGAAGGCGTCGGCCATCTTGCGGTAGCCCTCGGCGTTGGGGTGCACGGTGTCGGTCAGGTCGGCCCGGGTCACCGCGCCCATGTCGACCAGGCGTACGCGCTTGCCGGCCGCCCTGAACCGCTCGACGATGCCGGGGATCGCCGCGTTGTACCTCTGGACGTTGTTGTTGGCGCCGGTGTTGAACGCCGGTACGAGCTTCGCGACCAGCACCGTGGTCTCGGGAGCCAGCTTGACGATCTTGTCGATCAGCGCTTCCAGCCGGGCCGGGGCACTGTCGACCGCGTCGTTGAACTGCATGTCGTTGGTGCCGATGTGCAGCAGCACGACATTGGGCCGGTACCTCGGAACCACGCAGTCGACCTGCCTGTCGATATCCGCGATCCGCCACCACGGGTGGCCCTCGTGGTTCCGGTCGGGCAGGGTCCCCGAGTTCATCGAGCCGACGAAGTCGAGCACCGGGGCGTCGGACAGGCCGTTCCAGAGCCGGGCTCGGTATCCGGTGCCCTCCGGGTCGGAGACACCGACGCCGTAGGTGATCGAGTCACCGAGCGGCATCACCCGCAGGGCCGTCTCCCCACGCGGGAGGATCGCCCGGAACGTCGTCGAGATCGCGGCGGACAAGCCCTGGTAGATGGTGCCGAAGACCCCACCGCAGACGACGCATGCCCTGGCGAGCCCGGCCCACACGACGTTGATCACATTCTTCACGTTTGTCCAGAACGTTCCGCCGTCCCGCACGATCGCGCCCTGCAGAGGGTGCTCCCACAGGAAGGCGAATCCGCCGGCGACGACCCCGGCGAGGGTGTTCGCCCCCCACGTGTGCCCGTCACCCAGGGTGCCGTCGTAGTGGCTCTGCACCGCCTTCAGGAGGGCGGTGCTCAAGAACGCGGCGATCCCGACGCACAATCCCTTCATCACCGTGTTGCCGGCGTCGACCTCCCGGTTGAGGGCGCCGCTCAGGCACGCGCTGCGGATCAGGAGCGTCGCCACGGTGATGCCGGCCGTGAAGCCGAAGTGCGCCCACGTCTTCCCGTTGGCCGACGGGGGCTTGTCGTCGTGGATCGTCACCGCGACCCGGTTCTCGCCCGGCCGCAGCTCGATCCTGAAGTCGTCCGGCGCGTCGTTCGACGTCGGCACGTCGTACACCTTGCGCACCAGGCACTCGCTCAGTTCCTCCGCGCTGAGCTGCTTGACGTCGCCCTCGCACAGAACGCCCCGCTTGAACAGGTCGTCGTTGTGTTCGATCAGGAAGCCCTGGTCGCTGTCGTAGTACTGGGCGTCGTAGCTCTCGTTCAACCCCTCCTCGATCAGGGGTTCCTCGTTCGCGGGATAGCTGAACTCGTACACCTGCGTGTAAGCGTCCGCGGCCCGCGCGGGCGTCGCGACCATCCCGACCGAGACCAGTACGGCGGCGAGGATCGCGGCGACCGTCCTGGTGCGACCGCCGTGCGTCGACCACGGGTGGCCGGCTGTCTGCCAAGGGCTCAAGGCGGGGTACGTCCTTCCCGACGTTCGTCCGGCCGGGCCCGCGGCGCTGAGTTCCCGGAGAGGCGCGAGGCACTCCAGGTCACAAGATTGACGACTGAGGTGAACGGAGACTGACGACCGCGTGCACGGACAACGGCGTCGGTGAATGAGCGATATCGCCCAGTCGAGTGGCAGCCACCAATGACCGGGTGAAATGCCGGGAAGGCGCGGGACCCGCCAGATCTGAATCGGGTGGATCGAGAGGATATACACCTCGGTAAGAAGTGGTCGTTTACGATTCGGCTGTGTCCGAAGACACCAGGCAGAGCGGCACCGGGGAGCCGGCACGGCGGCGGTTTGTGGTCTGTGGGGACGGTGCGGTGGCTCGCCGTCTGGTCCTCGAACTGGCAGACCGCTACGGTGTCGCGGTCACCGTGGTCCTACCGTCGCCGAGCGACCACCACGTACCCGACCTTGCCGACCTCGCCTCGGAATTCGGCGTGGTGGAGGGGCAGCCGGAGATCGTCATCGCCCGTCGCCTGACCGGGGAGGTGCTCGATCAGGCTGGGGTGCGGGAGGCTGCGGCCGTGGCGTTCGTCGGTGTCGACGACGTGACGAATGTGGATGCCGCCATGATCACCAGGGAGTTGGCTCCCGACGTTCGGATCGTGGTCAGACTGTTCAATCCGGTGCTCGGCGAGGGCGTGGCCACGATGCTCGGGGACTGCGCCGTCCTCTCGGGGTCCGAGATCGCCGCACCGGCGTTCGTCGCCGCCACGCTCGGGGACGCGACGCCGACGTACCTGCGGCTGCCCGACGGTGAGCTGCTGCGTAGCGCGGTGCGCAGCACCGTTGACCCGGCCGGTGCGGATGTGGTGTGCGGCCTGGCCGACACGACCGGCACGGAGCCGATCGTCCTCCCGGCGGACCAGGATTCGGCGGATCTGGTACTCGTCCGCGCATATGGGCGGCCCCGAATTGATCCGCCGCGTCGAAGGCCACGCCTGCTTCGGGCCCTCGGCCTGGTGTTCAGCCGCAATCTGCGACTGGCGTTGATCGGCACGGCCGCGATACTCGCCGTGGCCAGCGTCCTGCTGGCGTACTCCCGTGGTGTGAACCTCGGAGAGGCCGCCTACCTGACGCTGCTGACCGCGATGGGCGTCGCCGAGGTCGACTCCGCGGCACCGCTGGCCGAGAAGGTGACCGCGGTGGTGCTGGTGGCCACCGGGGCGGCGCTGCTTCCCACCGTCACGGCCCTGGTGGTGGACTCACTGGTGCGTGCCCGGCTGGCGGTCGCCGCTGGCGGCATGATCGAGCAGATCGACGACCATGTCGTCCTGGTGGGACTCGGCAACATCGGCACCAGGGTCCTGGAAGAACTGCACTCCGTCGGCATCTCCGTGGTCGCCGTCGACCGCACGGAGTCGGCACGAGGCATTGGTGTCGCCCGTGAGCTGGGTCTGCCGGTGATCGTCGGCGACGCGACCCGCCCCGAGACACTGCGAGCCGCGTCCGTACACACCTGCCGGGCGCTTGTGGTGTTGACCGACGACGACGTGACCAATCTGGAGACCGCCCTGTCCGGGCGGTCCTCGCACGAGGCGGACCGAGCACGGTCGGCAGCGGTCAGGCCCCCGATGCGGGTGGTGTTACGGCTGTTCGACGACGGCTTCGCGGAGCGTACGCAGCGCCTGCTGAGCATTGACGAGTCACGGAGCGTGTCATCCTTGGCGGCGCCGGCGTTCGCTGCCGCCATGATGGGCCAGCAGGTCATCGACACCATCGCGGTCGGCCGCCGGGTGTTGCTGGTGGCCGAGTTGCCCATTGGCGCCGGGTCCGCACTCGAGGGGCGGTACTGCCACGAGGTCAACCAGCCGGGCGCGCTGTGGGTGATCGCGGTGCGCACCGGCCGGACGGGACAGACCATCTGGTCGTTGCCGCAACGTCGGCCACTGGTCCGCACCGACCGGCTGATCGTGCTGGCCACCCGCGCCGGTCTCGCCACGCTGCTGCCCCGCACCGTACCCAGCCCCGACGCCGAACCACTTGTCGACGTCGCGCCCTTGCGGCTGCTCGCGCCGCGCGATGGTGAGTGAACGCTCCCCGTAGCCCGATCGTCCGCGGTACGAGGCGTACCGCAGTGTTCGCCTGACCGACGACTCGGCGTGACGTCTCAGCCAGCTCCGTCGATCCCCATATATCCATGACTGGACATCACCCACACCACTGCCAGCACGACCACGGATCCGACGACGAGGTGCCGTACGGCCAGGTTGAGGTTTCCGCCGGCTTCGGCCGACGGGCGCTTCTGGCCGGTGCCGGCGGGACACTGATGCTGGCCGCGCTGCCGACTGCCGCCCGGGCGGCCCACACGAGGACGGCCGGCGCTCCGACCGCGGCGGTTGGCGCCGGCCGGTCATCCCTGATCACCCAGGGCACGACGTTGGTCCACGCGGACATGCACAACCACACGGTCATGTCGGATGGTGACGGCAGTGCCGAGGCCGCGTTCGCCTCGATGCGCGAGGCTGGTCTGGACGTCGCCGCGCTGACCGATCATGCGACGCTCTTCTCCATCGACGGGCTCAGCTCGTCCGAGTGGCGCACCACCGGTGACCTGGCCAACGCGGCCAACGACCCGGGTCAGTTCACCGCGCTTCGCGGGTTCGAGTGGTCGCATCCGCTGCAGGGGCACATCAACGTCTGGAACACCTCCGACTTCGCCGACCTGTTGCGGGCCGGCAGCCCTGGCAGCCTGTACAACTGGCTCGCCGGCCGGCCCGGGGGTCTGGCGAGCTTCAACCACCCCGGTCGGGAGGCGGGCCGGTTCAACAACTTCTCCTTCAACGCCTCGGTCCGTGATCAGCTCGTGGGGCTGGAGATGTTCAACCGCACCGACGACTTCCTCTTCGAGGGCTGGTCGTCGGGCATGACGTCACCGCTGGTGGCGTGCCTGAACGCGGGTTGGCGGCCGGCGCTGACCGGCGTCACCGACGAGCACGGCACCAGCTGGGGCTTCCACGAGGGTAAGGGCCGCAGCGGCCTGTGGGTCGCCGAGAACACCCGCGCCGCGGTGTTCGAGGCGATGGCGGCTCGCCGTTCCTTCGCCACCCGCGTCTCGGGGCTACGAGTGGACGCCGTCGCCAACGGTGTACGCATGGGTGGTGTGTTGAACATGGCCTCCGGCGACGTTCGGTTCCTCCTCGATCTGGACCGCGGCTCAGCCTGGGACGGCAAGCCGCTGCGGATCCAGGTCCTCCGTCCCGGCACCTCGGCGCCGACGGTCGTCGACGTCATCGACACCGTCAACGGTCAGGTCACCGACTTCACCGTGCCGCTCAACGTCGCCGACGGCGACTGGGTGGTGCTGCGGATCTCCGACCCGTCCCTGGCCAACGGCACCCCCGGCCCCGCCGGTCACCCCTGTAACGACTTCGCGGTCGCCTACACCAGCCCCTGGTGGCTCCGGCCCTGACCGTCCAGGTGCCGGTCCCGGCACGGCGGGCCAGCCGCAGATGGCCGCATCGCTCGTCCGGGACCGGCATCCGCTGTCGGCAGGCGACGGTTTCGTGTCCATCACCTCCTGCTTCTGCTCAGGTCGTGTTGTCGCTACGGATGTGAACGGTCCCACCGCCGCTACGCAGCTCCTCCGTCACCTGCTTCTCGGTCAGGGCGACCAGGTGCGAGTCGATGCTCGCTTCGTCCTTGAGGCGCTGGTGCGTCCCGTGGACGAGGGCGGAGATCTCGCTCTCGTCAGCATCCGGGAAACGTTGTTTCAGCGTCTCGACCTGGCGTTGCAGGGCGATCTCCGGGTCAACGAGACCGCCACTGGCCGCGGGTTCGGTCATCACACACCTCGCACGTCGTCTCCAGTGTCTGCACGAGTGGTGCCCCGAACATCCACCCGACACTCATTCGTTCGCGCAAAGTTCACCTGCGGACGCCGGCTTTCCCGCCCGGTCGGTGCGACGTTCAAGGAGGCCAGTCCCTTTGACGTTTGGTCAGCCCATGATCATCATCGTGGTCCTCACGCTAACGCTGTTCGGCGCGACGACGTGGACGGCGCTGCAGCAACCGCTCGCCCACAGCCCCGCCTTCCATCACCGCCTGACCGGAGCGCTGCTGGCGCTGAGCCTGGCGGTGACCGCCGCGCTGATCATGACCGTGCTCGCGGCCTACCCGTAACCTGGCGATGGCTGGGGTGGAGATGAGCGCCCAGGTGGCGGGCCACCACGCGATGTCTTCCGCCAGAACCCCGCCCCATGCGACACCTCCTGGCCTACGCCCGATACGCCGGGGACGGCCCGCCGCTGACCGGGCCGGCCCGGTCAGGGCGCGGCTGGACCCCAGTGGTGGACGGGCGGAACGAAGCAGGGGCGGGTCTTCTTGGGTTTTGGCAGCCTCCTCGGCCGCCCCGATCAGTCAAGACGCTCGGGGGCTTGCGGACGCTGAACCCGCAAGCCCCCGAGATCAGTTAATTACCGTTCCGTCCGCTGGTAGGGCTGGTAGTAGGACCGTCGTTCGGTGTCCGCCCGGCGAACTGCGGCGGAGTCACCTACAACCGAGCCGTCATCGAGTTCGATCGCTGCGCCGCGCCGCCGGCCCGAATCAACCACCGTCACCCGCCCGTCGATACATGCGGCGATCACTTTCTCGATGAGGGGCAGGTCCTCGTCGCCCGGCCCGAATTCTAGACGAGAGCCGAGCGCGAAACCGACAACGACCTCATGTGCACTCCAGGCCACGCTGAATGGGCAGGGTCCAGCGTTTATCGGCTCTACAAATAGCGTCGAAACCCCATCTCGATCGATGTTCCACCTAATGGTGGCCGAGTCATTAAGGTCTGCGATCATGTCTTTCAAGAACTTTTCCATATAAATTCCTATTAGGTTCGCGGCCCATTGATGATGTCCCACTTTCGTCCGCCACCGGTGCGGACACGGAAAACCCACCCATATCCGCCGCCCCCACGTGGCTTAACGCTCCAACCAACACGCCAGCCCTTTTTGCCAGGTCCGTTGAGACGACCTGCACGCGCTCCCCTGCCGGCACCCTGGTTGCCGAACCATTTGCTTCGCACCCCAAAGAACTTGCTTGACCAGAGCTTCCTTCCTGCGGCCGACCAGCCTGACCTGATCCCCCTCGCTCCGTTCAGGAAGCCTCGCGCTGCCGTCCTGGCCTGCCAGTTGGTGAATTTGTTATTGAGACGCTTGGCACCGCTGAGTACACGCTGGATCCATTTCTTCACCGGCCTCTTCCAGCCGCTGTCGCTACTGCAGCCGCATTCCGCCCGCTTTCCGTCAAGGTCGGAGCAATTGACCGGATCGGCTCCGCAGTATTCGTAGGGGTTGGCGCTGCCCCCGTAGACGGGGTCGACCTGGAGGAAACGGCCGGTGGTCGGATTGTAGAGGCGGACGCCCATGAGGATGATGCCTGACGGTGTGTCCGCTGCTCGCTGCTTGGCGCCGAGCCAGCCGTAGCGCTGCGTCCCGACGTCGCCGGGATTGCGCGGCGTTCCGTATTCGGTGGCTTCGCTGGTGCGGGACAGGCCTTCGTCGTCGGCGTGGATCGTCGCGATCAGGTCCCCGTGCAGGTTGGTGATCTGCCAGTCGACCTGTGCGCTTTCGCTGTCGAAGATGCCGGCCATCGCCGACAGGCCCGACACCGGTCGGGTGAATCGGGCGGTGGTTTCCTGTGTCCACGAGGGGCTGTCCTCGTCCCCGTCGTAGTGGTGCACCGATTGCACGGCGGTGCCGCTGGCGTTGTCGGTCCACGAGCGGACTCGCTCCCCGGTAACGTCCAGGACGTAATCCGTCGTGCGTCCGCCCTGGGTGATCGTGTCAACCAGGTCCGTCGAGTGGTACGTGAGGGTCGCGTTCCCTCCCGACGTGACGGCGGTGTCGATAGCGGGCACCGTCGTCGTGCGGCCCAACGCGTCGTAGACGTAACCGGCGGTGTTGACCCGGTCTGCCGTGTCGTACGTCCAGGTTCGCGACGAAGCCGGCGTCGACGTCTGGCAGACGCCGTCGGTGCCCGGGCCGTAGGCGCTGGCCGAGGTGCGGTTCGACGAGGTGCTGAACCCGTACGAGCGGGTGGCGCACTGGCCGCCGATGGTGTCCTGGATCGAGGTGAGTCGGCCAGCCTGGTCGTAGGTGTAGTTCTGTTCGGACAGGCTGGACGACCGGTCTCGCCATTGGCCGTGCGTCGATTCCACCACCGACTCGGTGTGCAGAGTGCAGTCGGTGGACGCGCAGCCCGGCTTGACGTAGGTCATGCCGACCTGGGTGCCCGTCTCGTCGGTCTGCGTGGTGACCTGCATGCCGTTTGGCCAGGTCTCCGATGTCAGCGTGCCGTCGGCGTCGTAGCTGCCGGAGAAGGTGCCGGCCTGCGTGTCGTTGACCGACGTGAGCAGACCACGCCGCTCGGCGCCACCGTCATAGGTGTAGGTCCGGGTGGCCTTGCCGTCGTTGCTGGTCGCCACCCGACCGAGCAGGTCGTACGTGGTGGTCGAGGTGACTCCGTCGGCGTCGGTGTACGACGTCTGCCGGCCCAAGCTGTCGTACCCCTCTTCCACCTGCGCGGTCGCCAGTCCGCCAACCACCTGCTGACTGCGCAGCAGGCGGCCCGTCGCGGGGTCGTAGACGTTCCGGCTGATGGGCACCGCCGTGCCGAGCCCTGACGCGGCCACGCTGGTCTCGTACGCGCGACCCGCGCTGTCGTAGGTCGTGGTGGTGGTCCGCAGCGTGCCGGCGCTGGTCTTCTCGGTGACGACCCTTGGCTGGTTGAGCATGTCGTAGGTGGTGGCCTTGGCCGGCAGTTCGGGCCCGCTGGCGGCCTGGCCGCCGGACTGCACCCGGCAGGGCAGGTTGGACCACTCCGGCTTCAGGTCACACTCGGGGTAGCCGGAGCCGGAGGTCGCCCGGTAGTAGACGGTTGTCTGGGTGGAGGGCGTGTTGGTGGTGGCGCCGCCTGCCGGAGCCGTGGTCGAGGTGGTCAGGGCGGTGATCGGGTCGTACGTCGTGCGCGTGGTCTGGGCCAGCCCGGCCGGGTCGACCGTCACCACGGTCGGCTGGCGCAGGGCCCAGTCGTACGCGGTGGTGGTGGTTCTCTGGTCGGTGTCGCTCTCCACGCCGTTGGCGTTCCAGATCCGGGCGGCGACGACCTGGGTGGTCACCAGGTTGTACGGGCCACCGGTGGTCGGTGCGCCCTGGTCGTAGGTGTTCATGGTGTGCCTGCGCCCACGCACGGTGGTGCCGTTTGGCAGCATCACGTCGTGCTCGGGCTCCTGCGTACTGGTCAGCCGCTGGCCGTCGGAGGAGTAGAGGTTGAGGGTGGAGTAGCGGCGGGCGAGCATGCTTTCCGCTGCCGCGTCGTCTGACGAACCGGTGTTGAGGGCGCGGGCCCGGTTGCCGGCGCTCAGCGTGCGGACGGTGTTGCCCCACTGGTCGTACCAGATGGCACCGACGTGCCCTCCCGGTGTGGCCGTGTTGACCTCCCGGGCGTTGGCGTCGAGGTAGGTCACCGTCGCCCGTTCGTACGACGACGGCAGGGTGCCCGCCGCCGGGTTGCCGTTTGGAACCTGGTTGGCCGGGAAGACCGCGGTGGCGTCGGTTGGCGCTTCGGCCTGGGCCCACCGGGTGGTCTGTCCTGGTGAGAGGTCGTAGGGCGCCCCGGTGCCGGAGACCGGAACCTTGTAGACCACCGTCTGGGTGGCGGTTCCGGCGGTGAGCGCCGAGCGGGTCACCTTGTGCAGCCGGCCCAGCCCGGGGTCACCCGGGATGGTGGTGTAGGTGAGCTGCCACGGCTCTTGGGCGTTCGGCTTGACGACGCTGAGGATTCCCTGCGCCGTGTAGTCGTAGGTGTCCCAGAGGTGGCGGGTGGTGCCGGCGTCGTTCCAGTCCAGGCGCGGGTCCCAGCTGGCCCGGAGCTTCCCGGCGTTGTCGTAGGCGTACCGGGCCATCGGCACGGTGCGCATCGCGGGGGTGGCCAGGTCCGGGTCCCAGGCGGTGAAGGATATTTCCTTCACTCGGCCCACGTGATCGCCCCAGGACGCCTCGACCGTGCCGGTCGCGGTGGTGGCGGTCGCGTAGGTGAAGGTGAGGGCGCGGCAGCCGCGGGTCAGGGTGGCGCAGTTGACCCCGTCTGGCACCGGTGCCAGCATCCGGGTGGGTCGAACGACCTCCTTGCTGTTGATCGTCACCTTCTCCCAGCCCAGAGTGCTGGTCTGGTTGCTGCCCGGCGCGGTGACCGAGGTCGGGAAGTACTTCCCGACCGCGGTGCCGGTCACCCGGGTGAACAGCACCGTGTTGCCCTCGTCGTCGGTGAGGGTGTACTTGTCGCCGGTGCCGTCGTAGGCCAGCTTCAGCGACTCCATCCCGACCTCCGGATCGAAGGCGGCGGCGGTGCGTCTGGTGAACCCGATCGTCTCGCCCTCGGGCAGCCCGACCTGGATGAGTGAGCCGTAGACGGTCAACGCCGTGTAGGGCGCGTCGGCCTCCTCGATCACCGTGCCGGAGACCCAGCCGGGGCCGAACATGTTCGCCGCGTCGGTGTCGTTCGCCCGGCGGGTGTTGTAGGAGCGGGTGACCGTCAGATCACTGCCGAACGAGTCCACGGACACGTCGCTGTCGGACAGGCTGTAGTTGCCCGTGATCAGATTGACGGAGCCAGGTCCCACGTCCTCGGACGCGGCGGACGCCTGGGCCCGATCGAAGGTGATCTTCACCGTGCTGGACGTGCCGCCCGTGCCGCCGGTGAAGATGCCGCGCAGTTGTAGCGGGCCGTCGCGAGGGATCGACTCGGCGTCCGCGGCGGTGAGCGTCGCCTCCACGTCCCAGTTCAACTTCGGGAAGGCCCCGCCGCCGCTGCTGACCAGCGGCCAGCTGACCGCCGCGCCGCCTGCGGCCACGCTCACGTGACCGGCCGGGATGCTTACCCACCCGTCGGCGTCGCCGCGTCGCCACTGGTACGTCACACCGGCGGCGGCCGCCTGGCCCACGCCGGTGATGGCCACCTTCGCCGCGGTGATGTCACCCTCCTTGGGCGAGGTCACCGCGCCGGAGCCGACGTTGAAGGTGTACGCCTGGATCGCCGACTGGTTGCCGGCCCGGTCACGCGAGCGCACGTACAGCGTCTGCGGCCCGTCGGCGGTCGGGGTGATCGAGGCGGTGGCGCTGCCGCCGAGACTGGCCGCGTTGACGGTCTGGTTGGGCGGGTTGACGTTGAGGCCGTACTCGTAGGCAGACACGTCGCTTACGCCCGATGGGCCGAAGGTGAAGGTGCCGGCGGTGCCGGCCGCTCCGGCCCACTGGCCCGCGGGGTATGCCGTGGAGGAGACCGCGGGCACCGCCGACGGCGCGGTTGTGTCGATGATCATCGAGCACAGGCCCGTCCATGGCCCGTTCGCGATGCCGTCGTTGCCGCGGACCCGCCACGAGTAGGTGCTGCCCTCGGTGAAGGTGCCGGTCGGCACGGTGGTGGCGAGCCAGGAACCCGAGGAACCGGGGCCGACTGTCGTGCCACCGATCCGCGTGCCGCTGGCGGTCAGCCACTCGAACTCAGCCCGCACCTGCGAGCCCTCCGCGTCGTTGACCTGCGCCCGCAACTGGGGCGTCTTCGAGTTGATGTACGGGGCGCCGGAGCCGGTGGCGCAGGGCGTCGACGGGACGGTTGTTCGTGCCGTGACCGTCGCGTACGACTGATAGGTCAACTCCAGCTTCGGCATGTGCGAGCCGGCGTTGTAGTTGGCCGAGGTGAACCGCTTCCACGCCTTCGCGTCGGTTTCGGACGCGGTCAACGCCAGACCCTCGTTCAGACCTCCGGCGGCCCACTCGTTGAACGTCGTCGTGGGGAGGGTCACCGTGTGCCACTTGCCGGTGCTCCGGTTCGCCGACGTGTTCGTACACGCCGGATAGTTGTCGGCGATCGTGTACGACGCAATCGCCGAACTGAGCGTCGGACCTGGCCACACCCCGCTGGACAGGTTCGCCACCGTCCACGCCTGAGTCACCTTGTGCACGTTGAACGGCAAATGGGTGGTGCAGTCCCACGACCAGGTGTGGAACAACTTCAACTTCGACGCCGTGATCTGCTTGCCCAGGAGGCCGTCGCTGTTGAAATTGTCGAAGTGGATGAACGAACGCGCGTCGCCGTCGTTGTCCGTCCCGGCAGCCAGCGAGTGACCGTTCTGCGAGGCCGCGTCCGTTCCCGCGTCGCTGTCCGCGGTCACGTCGCCGGTCGTCAGCGTCGTGATCGTCGGGTCCACCCGCACCGGCCACACCCGCGCCGGATCTCGCAGCCATGCGGCGTCCGCTGTCACCCGCAACGCCGTACCCTTCCCGGTTTTCACCAGCTTGTAGTCCACCGCGGCCGACGACACCGGCTCACCGGTCGGCAACTTCACCCGGGAGTCCTGCATCGAGCCATGCGGGATCCACGCCACCGCCTTTCCGGCGGTGTCCAGCAGTGCGACGGAACCGTCCTTCTCCATCCGTGGCGTGAGCCCATCGAGCTGGAGTGGGAACAGCCACGAGTTGCCCGCCTGTGGTGACTGAAGGATCACCGTCTCCTTCAGTTCCGCGCCGGACGCGACAAGTTCCACGTCCGTGTGCGGCAACACGTCCCGGTACAGGGCTGTCGAGCCGTCCAGCACCGGGGCGACGCTCGCCGCGCCGTCGAGGCTGTAACCGAACGTGCGACCAGGACGCACGGTCACGGACGCCAACGGCTGCGACCGACCCCGGCTCGACACCGCCGGCCCAGCGAGGGACACCTGCAACCGGCTCGCCGCCATCTGCAACCGGCCATCGCCCCGCGCGACGAGCTTCGTGTCGATCGGTCGCCAGGAGCCGTCCGATTCCCGGAACCGCACCGGGGCGGAATCCATCGACGCCTCGATCTCACCGCTGGGCAGCGCCCAGTGCTCCGCCGTCTCCGACGTCCGGCTGGTGATCTTCACCTTCTTGCCCGTGACCCGCGCTGTCACCAACGCGGCTGCCTCATCAGGCCGCTCCAGCACCTGAGGGCTCGGCGCTGACCGCTGAACGGGCGCCTGCGGCGCCGCAGCAGCCGGCTTCGGCGTCACCCATTCCGCCATCGTCGCGGCCAGCACCACCGACATCCCCACCGCAACCACGCGCCCCCACCGACCACGGGACACGCGGAAAAAACGCGACGGAGCACCCCACAACTGTCTACCTGACGCCACTACGTCCTCCTGAAAAGTGAGTAGCGCTCAGATAACCCCAAGTTAAGTCGATGATCATCAACCTTTATGGTTGATCACTGATCCCATCGGGGGTTGCGGCGGGCGTGCGGCACCCGCGGAAAGGTCGTCGTCTGCCAATCGACGCCGACGAGCCGGTACAGATCTGCCGTGCGGACGTGACGGGCGACGCCGCAGCCCTGATCGGCGACCGTCCGCCCTGCCTGTCGGCCGGAGAAGAGATCCGCTCAGGGCCGCCCTCGGTTCGGCGGCAGTGGTGCCGCTGGGCGTACCGCCGCGAAGTCGGCGTGCTCGTACCGGGTGGCGGAGAGCAGCAGCAGCCACTCGTCACAGCCCTGCCAGGGGAACAGGTCGGCGGCGCCGCCGCGCACGGTCCGGGGACCGTCGCCGGTCCGTGGTCGCGCGTCTGACGGTGCGCCGTCGAACCCGGGGATCCATACGTCGGCGCAGATTTCGTTCGCCGACCCCATGGCCGCCAAGCCGAACGCGTTCTCGCTGGCGGCGGTCCGCATCTCGTC
This sequence comes from Micromonospora sp. NPDC049171, assembly GCF_040648275.1. Taxonomy (NCBI): domain Bacteria; kingdom Bacillati; phylum Actinomycetota; class Actinomycetes; order Micromonosporales; family Micromonosporaceae; genus Micromonospora; species Micromonospora sp. NPDC049171. The sequence goes on along the minus strand of NZ_JBEZDJ010000003.1, from coordinate 232,385 downwards.
GCCGAAGTCGTCGAGCAGTTGGTCCTCGTCGGGTTTCCCGTCGCCGCGGGAGGTCAGCGTGGTGGTGCCGGCTCGCGCCGCGTATTCCCACTGCGCCTCGCTGGGTAGCTGGAACGGCAACAGCTTAAGCAGGTCGTGCAGGTCGCCTTCGAGCCTAGCCGTGCCGGTGTCCGCATCGGCGTAGTCGTCTTCGTACTCGGGCAGCCAGTGCTGGACCTGCGCCACGGTCAGCGGGTGCCGGGCGAGCAGGAACGGCTCGACCCGCACGTCGCGTACCGGTTGGGCGTCCCGGGCACTGGCGAGGAACGGCTCGATGGTGTCCTCGACACCGCCGCTGCGCTCGATGGCGCGTACCGCGTCCAGTTCCGCCTCGGACAGTCCCATCCGGAACGTGCCGCCCGGAACCTCCCGGAACACGACCCCCGACGGGACATGCCGCCAGGCCGGGCGCCCGGCCACGAATTCCTCGGTCCACATGGCGGCGAACGCTAGCAGCCGAGCCGCCCGGCGGTCGCTCCCGACGCCCCGCGGCTTGCGCACGGATCAACTGCTCGGTGCAGGCTCCTTAGCCAGCCTGCTCGGGCCGGCCGCCGGCCATCGATTCGATGACCGGCTCGCTGAGACGACCGCGCTGCGCGCCGATGGTGAGACCAAGCGGTCGGGCCCAGCAGCGCGGTCGCCCTCGCAACGGCAGGGTCACGCGGAGTTGCGCCACTTTCGGCCGTTCCGGCCGATGAGCCGGTCGGCGTCGGTCGGGCCCCAGGAGGCGGCCTCGTAGGTGGGGATCGGAGAGTTGTCCTTCGCCCAGTTGTCGATGATCGGGTCGACGATCCGCCAGGCCTGCTGCACCTCATCGCTGCGGATGAACAGCGACGCGTCACCGATCAGCGCGTCCAGGAGCAGACGCTCGTACGCCTCCGGGGACTCCTCGACGAACGTCTGGTCGTAGGAGAACTCCATCGTGGCGGTGCGGACCCGGAAGGAGTGGCCCGGCACCTTGGCACCGAAGCGCAGCGAGATGCCTTCGTTCGGCTGGATCCGCAGGATCAGCGCGTCAGCATCGAGGCCGGTGAGCTGGTCGGTCGGGATCGGCAGGTGCGGCGGCCGTTGGAACTGCAGCGCCACCTCGGTGAGCCGGGCCGGCAGGCGCTTGCCGGTGCGGACATAGAACGGCACCCCGGCCCAGCGCCAGTTGTCCACGTTGAGCCGCATGGCGGCGTAGGTCTCGGTCCGGGAAAGGGGGTCGACGCCGGTCTCCTCGCGGTAGCCGGCCATCAACTCCTCGCGGGTGCCACCCCGGGTGTACTGGCCCCGGACCGCGGCCTCGGCGATGTCCCGGTCGGTGGGGAGCCGGATCGCCTGTAGCAGCTTCACCTTCTCGTTGCGCAGGCCCTCAGCCTCGAATGAGGCCGGTGGCTCCATCAGTGCCAGCGCGAGGACCTGGAGCACGTGGTTCTGCACGATGTCCCGCATCGCGCCGGCGTCCTCGTAGAAGCCGCCGCGGCTGCCGACGCCGAGGGTCTCGGCGACGGTGATCTGCACGTGGTCGACCCAGGAGCGGTCCCAGATGGGCTGGAAGATCGAGTTCGCGAAGCGCAGCGCCAGCACGTTCTGGACGGTGTCCTTGCCCAGATAGTGATCGATACGAAAGACCTGGTGCTCGTCGAACGCGCTGTGCACGACGCCGTCGAGACCGCGGGCCGTGACCAGGTCGCGCCCGTACGGCTTCTCGATGACCAGGCGGGCGAAGGAGCCTTCGCGTGGCTGGTTGAGCCCGACGCCGGCCAGTCCCTTGATCACCGGCTCGAAGGCCCCGGCCGGGGTGGACAGGTAGAACAGCCGGTTGCCGGACGTGCCCCGCTGTGCGTCCAACTCGTCGAGGGTCTTCACGAGCCGCTCGTAGGTCTCCGGGTCGTCGTAGCCGCCGGCGACGTACCGCACGCCGCCCTGGACCTGACGCTTGCTGGCGAGGGTGCGTTCGCCGAGGGCGCTCTCGGTGAACTGCTCGTCGGTCATCGGCGTGCGCGCGACGCCGACAAGCGCGAACTGGTCGGGGAGCCGTTCGTGCCGAGCCAGGCTCTCGACTGCGGGCAGCAGCTTACGCCGGGTCAGGTCGCCAGAGGCACCGAAGATCACCAGCGTGGCCGGCGGGGCACTCCGCTCCTGGATGAGCTGAGATGCGTGGTCCATGGTCTGCGTTCCTCCGGGGGCACAAGGGGTGGGGGATGCTGTCCTGCCGGGAATTGTGCGGCTCTGACGGTAGTGGCCGGGGGTCACGAGGCGTGGCCCGTTGGTCGCGGACCTTGAGCGTCGCATGCCGGGCCGACGGGTGGGCGACTCGGTGGCGGTTCGGTGCGGACTGTCGGCGTAACGAGGTGGTGATACGTGTGATCGGCCGGGCAGCCCGCGAAGAGGGCATCACCTGCCGAGCGCGTCGGACAGGCGCCGCGCCTCGGTGACGAGCCGGCTCGACCCGCCGCGCGCGGCGACGTCGGCCAGCCCCGGCACGTCGGTCCGGGCGCCGGTCGCGCCCGCCGTCTCCGCCGCGAGGGTCAACAGGTCCGGGGTGCCGCGCGGGACCTTCGGCGCCGCGAGCAGCGCGGGCACCGCGGCGGCGAGCAGCCGCCAGGTGCTGAGCGGGGCACCGGCGGCGGCCGCGTCGCGCAGCGGCTGCAGGGTACGGGTCAGCGTGACGTCACCGACGGCGGCGAGGGCGCCGAGGTGGGCCCCGACCTGGGGAGCGTCCAGGTCGCCGGTGGCGGCCAAAATCAGCAGGGCGTCCACGGCGGCGACCCGGTCGGACTCGTGCCGGGCACCCAGGCCGTACGCGAGCGCGAGGTCGACGGCGGGACCGCCGTCGCCACCGCACTCGGCGAGCAGCGGCAGGATCGCGGCGCCCCCGGACACGTCCTGGTCGGCGCCACTGGCGATGTCCGGCAGCGCGTACGCCGCGACGAGCCCCCGGTAGCCGGGCAGCACGGCCGGCCAGAGCAGGGTCGCGTCGCCGACGTAGCTGTCCACGGATCGGTCCCGCACGGTGAGCAGACCGAACGGGTCGTCCACGCCCTCCGGCGGGCTGATCCGCACGTGCGTCCGCTGCTGCGGCAGCTCGTCGTACCCCCAGTCGTGGCCCTGTCGGCGCTCCCGGCGGCGCAGCGTGACCACCTGCTGGTCCGGGGTCGGCAGGCCGCCGGCGCGCAGCCAGCCGGCCAGCCGGTCACCGGCAGGCGTGCCGAGCGCCGCCGCCTTGGCCGCGAGGGGCTCGTCGACCCGCGCGGGCAGCCGTAGCAGGGCCTGCGTCAGGTCCATCTCCCACGCGCCGTGCTCGCCGAGCCGGGTCAGGCGGTCGTACAGCGTCTCCGGGTCGACGGCACCGTTCGCCAGGGTCGGAGCCGCGAGCAGACCGGGGTGCTGGGGCGGGCCGACGCGGTCACCGATCTCGGCCAGCCGCGCCCGCAGCAGCCGGTGCGGCGGGGGGACCCGTGGATCGAGGGACGGGCCGCCCGACGTGCGGCGTCGCAGCGCCGCCCGCATCGCGGCCCACCGTCCCCGCCGGACGCTGCCCTCTGCCGGGTCGGCTGCCGCGTGCAGCACCCCGCCGAGGAGACCGCACAGGCAGCACGGATCCCACGGGTGTTCCTCCGCGTTGGCGCGGTGCCGCCGCAGCACCGGCACCAGGGCGTCCTTCAGTCGGGCGCGGTCGCCACCGGCGAGCCGGACCACCGCGTCGAGAACCCGTTCCAGAGCAGACGCCCTCGTGGGGCCGCCGAGCAGGGCAGCGACCTCCTCCGCCAGCTCGTCCGGGTCGGTGATGGCCGGGGGCGCGGGCAGCGGGCCGGCCGGTGGCGGCAGGTCGTCGCCCACCGTGGCGACGACGACCCGCGGGGAGACCACGTACCCATGTCGGGCGGCCAGCGTGCCGGCCCGGTCGCGGATGTCCGCCGCCGGGTGGTCGACGGCTGTCGCGATGACCTCGGCGACCTCCGCCGCCCGGTCGGTGTGCCGGCGGGCGAGCTGGTCCAGCCAGCCGAGCTGCGCGCGGACCAGCGCCTTGTCCGTGCGGATGAGCACAGCCCGCGAAGCGTCGAGCAGCCCCTCGACCTCCGGGGCGTCGAGAGCCCGCAGCGTCCTTTGCGCCATCGACGCCACGGACCCGGGAGCGTCGGCGAGCAGGCGCAGGTAGTCTCCGCGACGCCTGTCGACCTCACTGGCGGTGGGCTCCAGCAGGACGTGCAGGGTGACGAACGCCCGCAACGCGGCCGGCCGGTCGCCGCGCAACAACCGGCTCAGGCAACCGTCGAGCAGCGTCCCACGGTCCAGGCGGCCCTCGCCGGCCAGCCGCGTCAGCGCACGCGGCAGCGCGAACGTCTCGTCGGTCATGAACTCGTCGAAGGACATCCGCGTGCCGACGCCGTCCACCTCGAACAGGCGCGGCACCAGGGCGGCGAGGAACACGTCCGCCCGGAGCCGGTCCACCAGCGGGATCGGTCGCTGCGACTCCGGCGGCCACGCCAGTTGGGCGAGCCACCCGTTCACGAACTGGTCACCGGTGGGTGTCGCCGCCTTCTCGGCGGTGACCAGCTCGGCGACGAATTCCCAGCCGTCCGTCGGGTCGTCCCGGCGGAGCCGGTCGGCCAGCCGGTGGGCCAGCTCGCCCAGCCAGGGCACCCCACGCGTCCGCGCGACCTGGACCACCAGCTCGGCGTCGGCGCGCCGCAGCGACACGTTGCGCCGGCCGAGCAGCTCGGCCGCCGCGGCGGCGGTGGGCAGGGACCCGATCGCGGCCACCGCCAGGGCCGTCGCCTCCTTGTTCCACCACCAGTTGTCGCGCCGGCGGCGCACGTGGGCCACCAGAGCGTCGGCGAACGACCGCCGCCCCTGCTCGTCGAGGCCGGTGACCGCGTCGACGGCCGCGCCGACGTCACCCCGGACCAGGAAGTCGAACGGATCGGTCACGCCCCGACCTCCACCGCGGCGCCCACCATCGTCGTGGCGAGCGCGTGCTTGCAGGGCCCGCGCTGGCCGCGGTGCCGCGCCCACCAGGGACAGGAGCAGGTGTACGACCCGTCCGCCCGGCGGCGGACCCGGTAGACCTCGTCGCCGTGGCGTACGGTCGCCGCCTCGCCGTCGAGCGTGACCGCGCCCGCCTCGACAAGCGCCCGCGCCCCGACCAGTCGGGGATTGTCCCGCTCGGCCCGGCCGGCATCATACGGCAGCACCCGGTGGAAGTAGCCCGCCTCGGCCACGTCGAAGCCGACCCGGCCGGCGGTGCCCAGCTGGGCCAGCGCGGCCCGGACCCGGTCCGCCGAGATCCCCGCCGAGGCGGCCAACGCGTGGACGTCGATCGTCGGGTCCCAGGACAGCAGCGCGGCGACCAGCGCGGCGTCGTCGGCGACGTCGTCCGTGGCGAGCGCGCTCAGCGCGCCACCCTCACCGGAGAAGCCCCGGTAGGGCTCCGGTGACAGGGTCAGCGACAGCCGCAGCGCGCCGCAGTCGAGCTCCCACACGCTGGGCAGCGGTGGCGACCCGGCCGACGTCGGTGGCCCGTACACCCGCAGGGTCTTCGCATACCGGAGTAGCCCACGTAGCGTGGCGAGCCGTCCCGCGCCGGCCAGGCACACCGCGCCGGGCACCGGGCGCGAGGTCAGCCGCAGCGAGCGCCCGGCCGGCACCACCCAGAGCACCGAACGGTCGTTGCCCGCCGGCAGCCGGCGCAGGAAGGCGACCGCCTCCGCCGCCGGGATCTCCGCCCGCGGTTCCATGGCCGCGGCGATCAGGTGAACCTCGGCGAACCCCCGTAGCCAACGCCCGGGCAGCGGCACCTTCTTCTCCACCACCGGACCATCGAGGGTGGACACGGTCAGGTCGTCCGGCCCCACCGACAGGTGCAGCGGGTCGATGCCACCCACGCGGGCCAGCGCCTCTCGCAGCGGCGCGTTCACGTCGACGTTCGTGGTGCCGTGCTCGACGACGTCGCCGTCGAACCCGGCGGGCACGACGTCCAGCCGGGCGTACACGCCGCAGCAGCCGGAGAACGACTCGAAGCGCAGCCGGTCCCGGCTGCCGGTGACCACGGGATCGAGGCTCGCCGGGTTGACCTGCTGGTGATAGCGGGTCCGGGCGACCTCGGCGACCGCCAGCAACCCGGCGGCCGCCGCCTGCGGAGTCGTCAGAAAGCCGAAGAAGAACCGCGGGTTGGTCGCAGGCCCGCCACTGGTCTGCAGCGCCAGGTCACCCCGGTGCAGTGTGGACGGTCGAAGGTAGCGGTACGTCTGAAGGGCGCTCACGGCTGCAGAACTTACGACCAACCCCCGACAGCGCGCCGCGACGAAGCGCGCGTGTCCCGACGTTCGTCGGAGTGTCACGAGCGGCAGCGCTCGGCCTCGGGCAAGCCGGACTGGGGCGAGGACCAGTACCACACCGGATGCCCGGCTGTTCCTGCCGACGGTCGCCGTGACATCTTTCTCGCGGCAGCCGCGCAGGCAGAGGGTGAGATGAGCGAACTCTACATTCGGGTGATCCCGACGGACCCGAAGTGGCAGCCGACGGTCGGGGCGGCCGCCCACGCCGCGGAGTACGTCGCCGGTCTGTTCGCCCGGCCAGACGATCATGTCGAGGTGGTCGAGCCGGTGTTCTACGGCCGCATCACATTGATCGACGGTGGCGAGTACATGGAGAACGTCTTCTGCCCCCGGTGCGGCGCCGCGATCGGGCTGGACTGGTTCTGGGAGCTGCTGATCACGAGGAACGGCGGGCGGCGGGTCGGCGAACCGACCATCGACGACCTGGGTGTGACTGTTCCCTGCTGCCGGGCCGCGCTCACGTTGCCCGAGCTGCGCTTCGAAGCGCCGGTGGGGTTCGCGCGGTTCGAGGTGAGCGCCAGGAACTGGACCCGCCATGCCTGGGATCTCAGCGCCGAGGAACTCGCCGATACCGGTGCCATCCTTGGCCATCCGGTGACGCAGGTGCACGCGCACTACTAGGTGTTCCGTGTCAAGGCCCTCGGCCGGCGAGGGGCTTTGACACAGGTCCTGAGCCGACACCGCACGTCTCGACGACAACGGTGCGGCGGAGCGAGGTCACGCGCGGGCGTACCTGCAACTGGGTGACCTGCGTGGCGCAGCATGCGCCATGGTCGACGCGGACAGTGTCACGCCCGCCGAGGTCCGGTGCCGGCCGTTGGCGCGTACCTCATCGCCGATGTCGCCCGTGCGAAGCCGGCGCCGGCCGGGTGACGCGACCGGCGACGTTGGTCGGCCTCAGCCGGGCGTGGGTGGCCGGTCAGCCTCCCGACTGTGGGGAGGCGGTGATGATCGACTCGGTTTTGGTGAAACCGTGGTGTCCGAGCCGCTGGGACACCGCGAGTTCGCTGAAACCGAGTCGATCTTGGGTCCGCGCACTCCTGCCGGGTGCGGCGCGGGTCGCCACTCACCCCCGGAGTAGGACGGCGGTCTTGCCGCGGGCGTGGCCGGTGTCGATCCGGCGGTGCGCGTCGGCGATCCGGTCCAGCGGGAAGGTCTCCGACACGGTCAGCGTCAGCCGGCCTGCGCGGTACAGGTCGGTGATCGCCTGTAGCCGCTGGGCCGAGCGCTGGCTGCGCAGGGGGCGTACGCCGAGCTTGTCCGCCCGGGCGAAGTCCACGAGTGTGCCGATCCGGCCCCGATCGGCGACCAGTTCGAGGCAGGCGTCCAGGGCCGCGCCGCCCGCGGCGTCCAGGGCGACGTCGACACCGCCCGGTGCCAAGGCTCGCAGGCTGTCGGTCAGTCCGTCGCCGTAGCTGGTCGGTGTGGCGCCCAGCGAGCGCAGGTAGGCCTGGTTCGCCGGGCTGGCCGTGCCGATCACTTTCGCGCCCACGGCCAGGGCCAGCTGCACCGCGACGGTTCCGACGCCGCCGGAGGCGCCCTGGATCAGCAGGGTGTCGCCGGCGCTGACCGTCAGCTCCTCCAGCGCGGTGTGCGCGGTCTGCGCCGACGCCGACAGTGCGCCCGCCTGCGGCCAGGACATCCCGGCCGGCTTGGCCACGACCTGCCCGGCGGGGACGACGACGTACTCGGCGCAGCTGGCGAGCAGGGCCCAACCGAGCACCTCGTCGCCTGTTCGGAAGTCTGTGACGCCGTTGCCGGTCTGGTCGACGACACCGGCGAAGTCGTTGCCGACGATCTGCGGAAACCGCAGCGTCTGACCCGGCGGTGTCCAGCCGGACCGTACCGCCGAGTCGTAGGCCTGCACGCCCGCGGCCTCGACCCGGACCCGAACCTCTCCCGGCCCGGCCACGGGCGTGGGCACCTCGACAACCTGCAGCACCTCCGGACCACCGAAGGTATGGAACGCCGCTGCCCTCATGGATCTCCTCTCGGGTGGCACTCCAGCGCCGGCCCACCAGGCCGGGGAACGTCAGGGCCCAGCCTGCACGTTCAAGCGCGCTTGAGGTCAAGAGGTCCACGGGACGACCGGCTCACGGCTGGTCGTCGTGCTCGCCCCGCCGTCCTCGCGGTCCAGCACGCGATCATCCAGAACCTGAAGGGGGACCCCGGTTGGCTCCGTCGACCCCAGCATCAGCCCCAGAGAAGCGCCGCCGACCCCAGGTTCACCCCCGGCCTCGGCGGCGGGCTCTGTCCGCCCCGATCGCGCGTTCCTACCCTGACCTGAGGCCTGACTCTCGCCGTCGAGGAGGAGCTGGTGACCACGCTTTCCGCCGGAAACACGAATATCGGCGTCGCCGTCCCGGACCTGCGCGTCCTCGACGCGCCGGACGACGTCATCGCGGATCTTAAACAATCGGTTTACACCCACAAAATAGTGGTCCTGCGGAACCAGGAGCTCTCGCCCGCCGACTTCATCGCGTTCGGCCGGCGGCTCGGGGCGGTGGAAACCTACTACGAGCCGATGTACCACCACCCCGAATACCCCGAGATCTTCGTCTCCTCCAACGTCAAGGCGGAGGGCAAGCAGGTCGGCGTCCCCAAGACCGGCAACTTCTGGCACCATGACTATTCGTTCATGCCACGCCCGTTCGGCCTCACCCTGATCTACCCGCAGGTCATTCCGCAGGGCCGGCGCGGCACCCTCTTCATCGACATGGAGAAGGCGTACGCGCGACTGCCCGCCGGGCTGCGCGCCGAGATCGCGGGCACGCGCGTGGTGAACAGCGTGCGGCGGTACTTCAAGGTCCGGCCGTCCGACGTCTACCGGCCGATCTCCGAGGTGCTCGCGGAGATCGAGGAGAAGACCCCGGCGGTCACCCATCCCACCGTGTTCCCGCACCCGGTCACCGGCAACGACGTCCTCTACATCAGCGAGGCGGTCAGCCACCAGATGCTGGACGCCGGCGGTCAGCCGCTGCGCGACAGCCTGCTCCCCGAGCTGTTCGCGGCCGTCGGGCAGGCCGACACGACCTTCACGCATCCCGGCATCCACCTGCAGACGTTCGACCCGGGCGACCTGCTCATCTGGGACAACCGCAGCCTGGTGCACCGTGCCCTGCACACCCCGCAGCCGGAGCCGACCGTCTCGTTCCGGGTGACGGTGCACGACGAGTACGACTTCTATCCCGGCATCGGGCAGTAACCGGGTCGCGAGGGAGATGACGATGGAGCTGGGTGGCGACGATGTCCTGCTGGAACGGGTGCTTCGGGTCTACAAGCCGCACTGCCGCTATCTGACCTCCGCCACGGTTTCGGTCAAGGGCGACCCCGCCGACGAGGGCGGGCAGGCCAGCGTGCACGGCCGGTTGCACATCCCGGAGTCCTGCTACATCGACGACACCGGTCATTTCAACGCTGTCGAGTTCAACATCTGCTTCAACCAGATGATCTATTTCGTCCTCGCGAAGTCCATCAAGGAGCGGGTGATCCGTGCCTTCGCCGACTGGACCGTCGACGACTTCTGGGAGCGGCAACTGCCCGACATGTTCATCGTCGACTTCCACAGCTCCTTCCGCGAGCACATGCGCGGACGGGGGAGCGGCTTCTGGGGCGAACTCGACGTCGTCGACGTCTTTCAGCGGGACTGGGGCAACGGCCCCCTGCTCTTCCTGCAGACCGTGTGCCGCTTCGGCGAGACCGAGCGGGCCGCCTGCCACGGCAAGGTGCTCCTCGCGCTGAAGGCCTAGCAGTCGATCCGGCAAGCCTTCACCACCGAGGGGGAGTGATGTCCACACCGTACGGCGAGCCGATCGCCATCGTCGGTATCGGCCTGCGATTTCCGGGCGGTAACACCACTCCCGACGAATTCGCCGCGTTCCTGCGGGCTGGGCGGTCGGGCATCCGGCCCCTGCCCACCGACCGGTGGGACCCCGAGGGGCTGACCTCCGACGACCCGGACGCCAAGGGCACCATCCGCTGCGCGCAGGGCGGATTTCTCGACGACGTCGACCACTTCGACGCCAAGTTCTTCAACGTCTCGCCCAAGGAGGCGGACTTCGTCGACCCGCAGCAGCGGCTCGCCCTGGAGGTGGCCTGGGAGGCGCTCGAGGACGCCGCCATCGACCCGTCCCGCCTGCGCCACGGCAACAGTGCCGTCTACCTGGCCGTCAGCAACCCGGACTACGCCGGTGAGATGGCCGCCTACTCGTACGCGGAACTGAACACCTACATGGCCACCGGGGCGACCTTCAGCGCGCTGTCCGGCCGGCTGTCGTACTTCCTCGGCCTGCGCGGGCCCTGCATGACCGTCGACACCGCCTGTTCCGCGTCCCTGGTGACGGTGCACCTGGCCGCGCAGGCGCTGCGGGCCGGCGAGACCGACCTGGCGCTGTGCGGCGGCGTGAACACCATCCACAGCCCGCGCGCCCACATCCTCGCCAGCCACGGCAACATGCTGGCCCCCGACGGCCGGTGCAAGACCTTCGACGACGCGGCCGACGGCTACTGCCGCAGTGAGGGCTGTGGCGTCGTCGTGCTCAAACGGCTCTCCGACGCCCGGCGTGCCGGCGACCGGGTGTACGCCGTGGTCCGGGGCTCAGCCGTCGGGCAGGACGGCGAGAGCAGTTCGTTCATGGTCCCGAACGGCACCGCCCAGGAACGGCTGATCCGCGCCGCGCTCGCGGTGGCCGACCTTCAGCCGGGCGACGTCTCCTACGTCGAGGCGCACGGCACGGGCACCCCGCTGGGCGACCCGATCGAGATGGGCGCGCTCAACGCCGTCTTCGGAGCCGGCCACACCGTACAAGATCCGCTGGTGGTGGGTTCGGTCAAGACGAACATCGGGCACATGGAGTCGGCCGCGGGCGTCGGTGGTCTCATCAAGACGGTCCTGCAGATGCGCGACGGCGAGATCTATCCGCACCTGAACCTGGAGACGCCGTCCACCCGCATTCCCTGGGACACCATTCCGGTAACCGTGCCCACCAAGGGCAGCCCCTGGACGGCCGAGCCCCGGCGGGCGCTCGTCAGTTCCTTCGGCCTGACCGGCATCATCGCCTCCGTCGTCCTGGAAGAGGCGCCCGGTGCCGGTCCAGGGCCGGAGCCCCGGCCCGGGGAGGAGCACATCTTCGCCCTCTCCGCGAAGAGCGAGCCCGCGCTGCGCGGACAGATCCGGCGCTACCAGCGGATGCTGCGGGACCGGCCGGACCTCGACGTCGCGGACCTGTGTCACACGGCCACCACCGGCCGGGCCCACTTCGACCTGCGGACCGCCGGGGTGGTCCGGGACCACGACGACGTGGCCCGGCTGCTCGACCGTGCCGTGACCCGGTCCGGGCGACCGGAGCGGACGAGCGGCCCGCCGAAGGTGGCGTTCCTGTTCTCCGGCGGCGGCTCCCAGTACGTCGGCATGGGCCGGCCCCTCTACGAGCGCCACGACACGTTCCGCGAACACCTCGACGCCTGCGACCGGCTGTTCACCCCGCACCTCGGGCGATCGGTCCGGGACATGCTGCTCGGCCGTGCCGACGACGCCGAGCTGATCCACCGCATCCGCTACATGCAGCCCGCCCTGTTCATGCTGGAGTACGCGGTGGCGCAGTTGTGGCTGTCGTGGGGGGTACGTCCCTCCGTGCTGGCCGGCCACAGCATCGGCGAGATCGTCGCGGCCACCACCGCCGGGCTGTTCACCCTCGATGACGCCGTCACCCTGATGGCGCACCGGGCCCGGCTCATGGACGACTCGCCGCCGGGGGCGATGACCGCGGTCGAGGCGCCGCTGCCGGACGTCACCCCCCTGTTGGCCGGTCACGACGACGTGTCGGTGGCCGCGGTCAACGGCGCCCGGCAGCTCGTCCTCTCCGGCGGCCGGGAGTCCCTGGCTGCCGTCGAGGAGCGGCTGGCCGAACGCGAGATCAAGCACCGGCGGATCGCGGTGTCCTGCGCCTCCCACTCACCGCTGATGGCGGCAGCCGCCGAGGAGCTCACCGACATCGTCGCGGGCCTCACGTTCCACCGCCCGGAGTTCACCCTCATCTCCAATCTCACCGGCGAGGTCGCCGACCCCGCCGAGCTGTCCACCCCGGGCTACTGGGGACGCCACCTGCGGGAGCCGGTGCGCTTCGCCGACGGGGTACGGGCCGTCGCCGCCCGTGGCAGCCACGTCTTCCTGGAGGTCGGTCCGGCCACCGAGCTCATCGGCCTGGGCAAGCAGTGCCTCGAACTGCCCGGCGAGCACCAGTGGCTGAACACCCTGCACCCGGAGGACACCGACGGCACGGTGGCCCGCCAGGCCCTCGCCCAGCTGTACGTGGCCGGCGTCCCGGTCTCCTGGTCCGGCTACCACAGTGGCCGTCCCGGGCGCCGGGTCACCCTGCCCACGTACGCCTTCGACCGGCGACGGCACTGGCTACCGGCGGCGATCGACGCCAGCCCGGCGCGTGGCGGGTCCGGCACACACCCACTGCTCGGCCGGGACGTCACCACCGAGGAGCAGCGCGCCACCGGGGTACGGGCGTACGCCGCGCGAATAGACGCCCGCCGACCTGCCTACCTGGCCGGCCACCAGGTGATGGGCCGGATCGTCTTCCCCGGCGCCGGCTACGTCGAGATGCTGCTGGCGCTGCAGGACGCGGTGTTCGGTGAGACCGGGCTACCGGTCACCGGCCTGACGATCCACGAGGCCCTCCTTGTACCCGAGGAGGGCGCCGTCGAGCTCCGAACCCGGCTGCGGCACGGCCCGGACGGCGTCGCGGAGGTGGAGATCACCAGCGTGGCGCGGGACGACGATCCGGCGGGCGAGCCGATCGAGCGCCGCCACGTCACCGCCACCGTCCGGGCCTCCGGTGCGGACGAAGCCACGGCCCGGCTCGCCGGCACGGAACGCGAGTTGCGGGGCCTGGCGGACGCGGCGGGCGAGCCCACCGCCCGGCGGTCGGCCGACGACCTCTACGCCGACTTCACCGAGCTCGGCGTGACGTACGGCGGTGCGTTCCAGGGATTGACCGGGGCCTCCCGGCACGGCGCCGGTCTCGCCGTCGGTGCGCTACGCGGGGCGGAACCGGCCCTGGGCGAGCACCTGCCGCCGGCCGTCCTGGACTGTGCCTTCCAGACCATCGCGATGTTCGCCGACGACAGCGACACGGTCGCCATGCCCGTCGGTTTCGACGGCTGGCGGCTGCTGCGCAAGCCGCGCGGTGAGACGCTGCGCAGCGTACTGCGGATCAACGCGCCCGCCGACGGCACGGACCGGTGGGAGCAGCCGGAGCCGCCCACCGCGGACCTGCTCGTGCTGGACGGCGACCGGGCCGTCTTCGTGCTGGCCGGCCTGACGCTGCGGCGGGTGGCCAACGCCGCCCCGGACCGGGACCGGATGCTCTCCGAGGTGCGGTGGATCAAGCGCTCGCTGCGGGTCACCGGTGCGGAGCCGTGCCGGGTGCTGCTCGTCGGGCCGTCGCCGGCCAGCCTCGCGGCGCTGGCCGATCCGGCGCGGGAGCGCGACGTGACACTCCTCGTCGCGGACTCGGCGGCCGACGCGGCGAGGTTGCTGCCGGAGCGACCCACCCACGTCTGCTGGTTCTGGCGGCCGCCGGAGCCCGGCGAGGAGTTGCCCGCCGAGTGCGAGCGCAACTACCGCGACCTGCTCGCCCTGCGCGACGCGCTGGCCGGTGGCGGCTTCGGTCCGGACCAGCGGCTGTGGCTGGTCACCGAGAACGGCCAGTGGGTGCCGGGCGCCGAGCGCGCGGTCGCGGCGGAGCCGGCTGCCGCCGCCACGCTGTGGGGCTTCGGCCACACCATGTGGACCGAGTACCCCGCCTACCGGGTCACTCTCGTCGACCTGCCACCGTCCACCTCGGACGACGCCGGCCGCAACGCCGCCGCGCTGCTGGACGAGTGGGCCGCCAGGGACTCCGCCGAGTATCAGGTGGCCTACCGCGGCGGACTGCGCCACGTGCGCCGGGTGTACGCCGGCACCGGCGGCCCCCGCACCGACCGCGAACTGGTCGTCAGGGAGTACGGCCAGTTCAGTGGCATCGCCGCGGTGCCGCTCGCCGAGCCGCCGGCCCCCCGGGGCAGTGAGATCCAGGTACGGGTCCACGCGGCCGGCCTGAACGTCAAGGACGTCCTCAACGTGCTGGGCCTGCACCGACAGGTCGCCGAGGAGGCCGGGCTCGCACCGCCGGAGCTGCCGCTGGGACTGGAATACGCGGGCGTGGTGACCGCGGCCGGCCCCCTCGCCCCGTTCCGGGTGGGTGACGCCGTGGTCGGCGCCCACATCGGGGCTCTGCGGCGGATGGTGACGACCGAATCGGTGCTGGCCGCCCACAAGCCCGCCCGGCTGAGTTTCGCCGAGGCCGCGGCCCTGCCGGTGGCCTACCTCACCGCCCACCACGCGCTGCACCGGCTGGCGGGGATCCGGCCCGGTGACCGGGTCCTGGTGCACGCCGCGGCCGGCGGTGTCGGCCAGGCCGCGGTCCGCATCGCCCAACGGGCCGGGGCGGAGGTCTTCGCCACCGCCAGCCCGCACAAGTGGCCGGTCCTGCGCGCCCAGGGTGTGCGGCACCTGATGAACTCCCGCACGCGCGCCTTCGCCGACGAGATCCTGGCCGCCACCAACGGCGAGGGCGTCGACGTCGTCCTGCACAGCCTCGGCGGCGACTACGTCGAGGCGAGCCTGCGGTCCCTGGGGCGCGACGGCCGGTTCGTCGAACTCGGCAAGATCGGCGCGTGGACGCCCGCCGAGATCAGCCACGCCCGGCCCGACGTCACCTACCGCACCTTCGACTTCGGCGCGGCCGGCACGGCGGACAACCAGGAACTCGCCCGGACGGTGCTCGGCCCGGTCATGGAGCTGGTGTCCGCCGGGGACCTCGGCGCCCTGCCCACCACCGTCTACAGCCTCGACGAGGTCGAGGAGGCGTTCGGGGTGCTCAGCCGGGGCGCCAACATCGGCAAACTGGTCATCGGCTTCGACGACGAGCCGTCGCCGGCCGGGCGACCGGTCGAGATCGGCCCGGACCGTACGTACCTGGTCACCGGCGGGTTCGGTGCGCTGGGTCGGCTTGTCGCGGAACGCCTCGTCGCGCACGGCGCCCGCCACATCGCCCTGCTGGGCCGGAGCATCCCGCCCGCCGACGACCTGGCCGCCCTGCGGGCCAGGCTGGGCCCGGACACCGAGCTGATCACCTGCGCCGGCGACGTCGGCACCGCCGCGGACGTCCGGCGCGTCTTCGCCGAGCTGGCGTCGCGACCGCAGCCGCTGGGCGGCATCGTGCACGCGGCGGGCGTGCTGGCCGACGCGCCGGTGGCCGCGCAGACCTGGCAGAGCATCGACACCGTCTTCCACGCCAAGGTGTACGGCAGCCTGCTGCTGCACCGGGCCGCCCTCGACCATCCCGAGCTGCGGTTCTTCATCGGCTACTCGTCGGCGACCTCGATCCTCGGCACCGCCGGCCAGGCGAACTACGCCGCGGGCAACGCGTTCCTGGACGATCTCATGCGCCGGCGGCACGCCGCCGGGCTGCCCGGCACCTCGGTCAACTGGGGAGCCTGGGGCGAGATCGGCCTGGCGGCGGGCATGGACCGGCAGTACGTCACGAACATCGAGCGCCAGGGGTTCGGCTTCTTCCGGCCGGCCGTGGGGGTGCGTGCGCTGTTGCGCCTGCTGAGCCGGCCACCCGCTCAGGTGACGATCGCCGAGGTCGACTGGGACCGGTGCGCGTCGACCCGCCCGCAGCCCAACAGCCTCTACCACGAGGTCGGCCGGGGCCCGTCCGCGCCGACCGCCACCGTCGACCTGCGGGCGCTGCTGGCGCTCCCGGACGGTGACCGGCGCGAGGCGGTCTCCGGGACGGTACGCGGTCTGATCGCCACCCAGCTGCACTACGACGGCCCCGACGACGTGCCGCCGGACGCCCGCTTCTTCGAGATCGGCCTGGACTCGCTGGCCGCCGTCGAGTTGAAGAACGCATTGGAGACGTGCTTCCGGATGCCGCTGTCCACCGCGAGTGTCTTCGACCATCCGTCGGTCGCCCAGCTCGCCGAGTTCATCGACGGGCAGCTCGCCACCGTCCACGCGGGCACGGACGAGGAGACCCGATGAGCCACGCCGGGCCGTCCGCCGGTTCCACCCCGCGGTTCGCCACCATCGCCGCCACCGCGGCGCACCACGCCGAGGTCCGGCCGGACCGGATCGCCGTCGAGTGCGGCGGGCGGCAGCTGACCTTCCGCGAACTGCACGAGCGCAGCGACGACACCGCGCAGACGCTGCTCGCCGACGGCATCACCCCCGGAGCCCGGGTCGGGTACCTCGCCAGGGACACCGAGCACTACCACGAACTTCTCCTGGCCTGCGCCAAGATCGGCGCGGTGCTGGTGCCGGTCGACCCGCGGCTCACCCCGGTGGAGGTGGAGCACGTGCTGCGCGACGCCGAGGTCGCGCTCCTGGTCACCGAACCCGAACGGCGGCCCGGGGTGGAACGGCTGCGGGCGGCACTGCCGGGCCTGCGTACCGTGCTCGATCTGGGTCTCCCGGCCCGCAGCCGGCCCGGCGCCTCGATCCCCGCGGCCACCGCCGGTCCCGGCCGCCCGCTGATGCAGATGTACACGAGCGGAACCACCGGCGCGCCCAAGGGGGTGGTGCTCGGCGAGGGCAGCTTCTGGGCGGTCAACGACCTGCTCGCCCGGCACCGGCTCGACTGGCTGGAACTGCGCGCGGACGACCGCATCCTGCACGTCCTGCCGGGCCACCACATCGGCCCGCCGTGGTGGTTCCTGCAGGGTTTCCGGGCCGGCGCCACAAGCGTGATCGGGCAGGGCTTCGAGGGCGCGCGGACCCTCGCCCTGATCCGCGACGGCGGCATCACCAACACCATGATGGTGCCGTCCATGCTGCGGATCCTGCTGGACGAGCCGGGTGCCGGACGGGACGCCTTCGTCGGCCTGCGCAAGGTCGTCTACGGCGGCAGCCCCATCCCCGAGGAGTTGCTGCGGCGCTGCCTGGACGTGATGGGCTGCCAGTTCGCCCAGATCTACGGGCTCACCGAAACCTGCGCGTCGGCGGTCTGCCTGCCGCCGTCCGACCACGTGCCGGGCAGTTCCCGCCTCACCGCGGCCGGCCGCCCGTACCCCGGGGTGGCCGTGCAGATCGTGGACCGCGCGGGCCACCCGCTGCCCGCCGGGCAGGTCGGTGAGGTCTACCTCGACACCCCCGCCGTCATGGACGGCTACTGGCGGCGTCCCCGCGACACCGAGAGCGCCCTCGCCGGCGGGTGGTTGCACACCGGCGACGCGGGTTACCTCGACGAGGACGGCTACCTCTACATCCGGGACCGGATCAAGGACGTCGTCCTGGTGGCCGGGGAGAACGTGTACCCGGCCGAGGTGGAGAAGGCCCTCGGCCGGCATCCGGCGGTGGCCGAGGTCGCCGTGGTGGGGGTGCCCGATCAGGTCCGCGGCGAGGCGGTCAAGGCGTTCGTGGTGCCCCGGCCGGACCACCAGCCGTCCCCCCGCGAGCTGCGGACCTTCCTGAAGGACCGGCTGGCCGACTACAAGGCTCCCACCGAGTACGCCTTCGTCGCCGCCCTGCCCCGCAACGCCAGTGGCAAGGTCCTGCGCCGCCAGCTGCGTGACCTTTCCTGACCAGACGCACCGGAGACGGAGAAACCCCATGGACCTTGCGCCCCTGCCGACACCCCGGTTGCAGGAGTGTCCGTTCGGCCCGGCGCCGGAGACGGCGCGGCTGCGCGCCGAGGCGCCGGTGACCCGGGTGAGATGCCCGACCGGGCTGACCGCCTGGCTGGTCACCCGGTACGCGGACGTCCGCGACGTCCTCGGCGACGCGGACCGCTTCAGCAGCCGGGCCGGCCAGGCCATCCACCTGATGGCGCACGCCGACCCGGACCGGCCGATCGGGGTGGGCGAGTTCACCCGGCTGGACGGCCCGGAGTACCAACGCTTCCGCCAGCACATGGCCCCCGAACTCGCCACGCCCAAGCGGATGGCGGCGTTGCGTCCGATCGTGCAGCAGATCGTCGACGACCGACTCGACGCCATGGCCGCCGCCGGCCCGCCGGCCGACTTCTACACCGGTTTCGCCCTGCCCGTCACCGCGGCCACCATCGGCGACCTCGTCGGGGTGCCGCCCGGCGATCGCGAGCTCTTCCAGAACGCCGCCACGGCGGTGTTCACCGGCACCAGCAAGGAGGACCTCGCCGCCGCGGTCCAGCCCCTGCACGCGTACCTCTACAAGATGATCGTGCAGCGGCGCGCGCACCCCGGCGACGACGCCCTCAGCCGCATGATCACGCGCAGCGCCGCCGGCGACCGACCCTTCAGCGACCCGGAACTGGTGGCGATCGCCGCCACCATGCTGGCCGTCGGGTTCGACACCACCGCCACCGTCATGTCCCACGGCGTGCTCGCCCTGCTGGCGCACCCGGCGGAGTTCGAGCGGCTGCGGGCCGATCCCACCCTGGTGCCCGGCGCGGTGGAGGAGTTGGTGCGCTTCTTCGGCGGCGCGCCGGGGATCGTGCGCCAGGCGACCCGCGACACCGAGATCGGCGGCCATCCGGTCGCCGCGGGGGACTACGTCGTCGCCGCCATCCAGGTGGCCGACCGCGATCCCGAGGCGTTCGCCGACCCCGATCGGCTGGACGTCGGCCGGCGGCCCAACCCGCACATGGGCTTCGGCTACGGCACCCACCAGTGCTTCGGGCAGCAGACCGCGCGACTCGAACTCACCGTCGTCCTGGAGACGCTGCTGCGCCGCGTGCCGTCGCTGCGCCTGGCGACGCCGCTGGCGGACGTGCCGTTCAAGACCGGAACGCCGGTGTTCGGGCCGGCCGAGGTGCCGGTGGACTGGACCGCCATCCGGCCCGCGACGGCTGGGGCGTCGGCATGAGGATCAGGGTGGACGCCGACCGGTGCGTGGCATCGGGCGTGTGCGCGTTCACCGCACCGGAGGTGTTCGACCAGGGCGACGAGGACGGCGTGGTCCGGGTGCTGCAGGCCGAACCACCGGCCGATCAGCACGAGGCGGTGGAGGAGGCGGTGCTGGGCTGCCCGGCCCAGGTGATCACCATCGAGTAGCCGCCCCGTCCGTCCCGCCCCCGCCCCGCCTCCGCCCCTGGGGAGTCCCGTCGTGTCCGCCAGCGAACAACAGTTGCGCCAGTACCTCCGGCTGGCCACCGCTGATCTGCGTCAGACCAGGCAGCGCCTGCGGGAGCCGGTCGCCGTCGTCGCGATGGCCTGCCGGTTCCCCGGCGGAGTCAGCTCACCCGAGGAACTGTGGAACCTGGTCGCCGGCGGCCGGGAGGCGATCTCGCCGCTGCCCGCCGACCGCGGCTGGGACCTCGACGCGTTGTACGACGCCGACCCGTTGCGGCCCGGGACGAGCTATCTGCGCGCCGGCGGGTTTCTCCACGACGTCGCCGGGTTCGACGCCGGGCTGTTCGGCATCTCGCCACGCGAGGCGCTCGCCATGGACCCGCAGCAGCGGTTGCTGCTGGAGGTGGCGTGGGAGGCGTTCGAACGCGCCGGTCTGCCCGCTGGAGACCTGCGCGGCGAGACGGCCGGCGTCTTCGTCGGCGCCGCCCCCCAGGAGTACGCGCCGCGGTTCGGTGATCCGGCCGGCCGGGACCTGGACGGCTACCTGGCCGTCGGGAACACCACGAGCGTGCTGTCCGGCCGGATCGCCTACACGTTCGGGCTGCGCGGCCCGGCGATCACCGTGGACACGGCCTGTTCCTCGTCCCTGGTGGCGCTGCATCTCGCCGTGCAGGCGCTGCGGCGCGGCGAGTGCACGATGGCGCTGGCCGGCGGGGTCACCGTCATGTCCACCCCGAACTGGCTCGTCGGCCTCAGCCGGCAGCAGGCGGTGGCGGCGGACGGCAGGTGCAAGGCGTTCGCCGCGACGGCCGACGGCTTCGGCCCGGCCGAGGGCGCGGGGCTGCTGCTGCTGGAACGGCTGACCGACGCGCGGCGGCACGGGCATCCGGTGCTCGCCGTGGTGAAGGGCTCTGCGGTCAATCAGGACGGCGCGTCCAACGGCCTGACCGCCCCCAACGACGAGGCGCAGGAACAGGTCATCCGGCAGGCGCTGGCCGACGCCGGGGTGGCCGCCGCCGACGTGGACGTGGTGGAGGCCCACGGCACCGGCACCAGGCTGGGCGACGTCATCGAGGCACAGGCGCTGACCGCCACCTACGGCCGGGACCGTCCCGTGGACCGGCCGTTGCTGATCGGCACGGTGAAGCCCAACATCGGCCACACCCAGGCCGCCGCGGGTGTGGCCGGGGTCATCAAGCTGGTCATGGCCATGCGGCACGGCCTGCTGCCCCGGACCCTGCACGCGGACACCCCCTCGCCGCACATCGACTGGACCGGCGGGCTGCGGCTGCTCGCCCGGGACCAGCCCTGGCCGGGCACCGACCGGGGACGGCGGGCGGGCGTCTCGTCGTTCGGCATCAGCGGCACCAACGCCCACGTCATCATCGAGGACGTCGCCGGCGTTCCCCGGGCGGACCACGGACCGGAGCCGGCCGAGCCCGTCGTCGTACCCTGGGTGTTGTCGGCGCGTGACGCGGACGCGCTGCGCGACCGGGCCGCGGCCCTGCTGGGGTCCGCCGGGGAACCCTGCGCCGCCGCGCGGCCGGTGGACGTCGCCTGGTCGCTGGCCCGCACCCGGACGCCACTGGAGCACCGGGCCGTCGTGGCCGGGCACTCACGGGCGGAGTTGAGCGCCGGGCTCGAAGCTGTCGTCTCCGGCGCCCCGCGGGCCGGGGTGGTCCGCTCCGTGACCCGCGGCGTCGGGACCAGCCTGGGTCTGCTCTTCGCCGGCCAGGGCGCGCAACGACCCGGCATGGGCGCTGAGCTGTACGCGGCCTTCCCGGAGTTCGCGGCGGCCTGGGCCGAGACGCGTGACGTGCTGGACGGCATGCTTCCCGGCCGGCTGGACGAGGTCGCCTTCGGTGCGGACGAGCGGGCGCTCCGCCGGACCGAGTGGGCCCAGCCGGTGCTGTTCGCCTACCAGGTGGCGCTCTTCCGTCTGCTCGCGTCCTGCGGGATCCGCCCGGACCTGATGGTGGGCCATTCGGTGGGGGAGATCGCGGTGGCGCACGTCGCCGGCGTCCTCGACCTGCCGGACGCCTGCGCGCTGGTGGCGGCCCGGGGACGGCTGATGCAGGAGCTCCCGGAGGCCGGCGCCATGCTGGCCGTCGCCGCCGGGGAGGCCGAGGTGCTGGCGGCGCTGGCCGGCCGCGCGGGCGACGCCGGCATCGCCGCGGTCAACGGCCCGGCGGCGGTCGTGGTCTCCGGCACCGAGCGGGCGGTGACCGACCTCGCCGGGCACTTCGCCGGCCACGGGGTACGGACCCGCCGGTTGCGGGTCAGCCACGCCTTTCACTCGCCGCTGGTCGAGCCGATGCTTGCCGGCTTCCGCGCCGTGCTGTCCGGACTCACGTTCCGGGAGCCACGGTTGGCGGTGGTGTCCACGGTGACCGGCCGTCGCGCCGGGCCCGGTGACCTCACCTCGGTCGGCTACTGGCTGCGGCACGCCCGCGAGGGGGTGCGTTTCGCCGACGCCGTCCGGGCGCTGGAGGGTGCCGGCATCCGCCACCTGATGGAGGTCGGCCCGGACGGCGTGCTGTCCGGGCTGGCCGCCGACACCCTGACAAGCCCGGACGAGGTGGTGCTCTGCCCGCTCGGCCGCCCGGGACGCCCGGAGCCGGTAGTCGTCGTGGAGGGTCTGGCCCGGGCCTGGACCTCCGGGATCGAGGTGGACTGGGCGGCGCTCTGCCCGGGTGGTCAGCGGGTGGACCTGCCGACCTACCCCTTTCGGCGCGAGCGGTTCTGGCTCCGGCCGTCCGCGCGTGGCCCGGCCCCGGATACCGGCCACCCGCTGTCCGGCCCGGCGGTGGAGCTTGCCGACGGCCGGGGCACGGTCCGCACCGGACGGCTGTCGGTGGCCACCTGGCCGTGGCTGGCCGACCACCGGGTGGGTGAGCGGGTGGTGCTGCCGGGCACGGCCCTGCTGGACATGGCCCTGCGGGCGGGCCACGAGGCCGGTTGCGACCGGCTCGACGAACTTCTCCTGCACACCCCGCTGGTGCTGGTCGACGGCGACGGGATGGACGTCCAGGTCGTCGTGCGCGAGGCGGACGACGCCGGGCGGCGCCGGGTGGAGGTGTACGCCCGGCCCGGCCCGGCCGCGGGCGGGCCCTGGACCCGCCACGCGTCCGGCGTGCTCGCCCCGGCCGACGTGCCCGGTCCCGGGCTCCCGATCTGGCCGCCACCGGATGCCGATCCGCTCGACCTGACCGGCTGCTATGCCCGCCTCGCGGGCGCCGGCCTGCGGTACGGGCCGGCCTTCCGGGGCCTGCGGGCCGCCTGGCGGCGCGGCGACGAGGTGTTCGCCGAGGTGGCCCTGCCGGACGGCGTCGACGCGACCGGCTGGCTGGTGCAGCCCGCCCTGCTGGATGCCGCGCTGCACCCGATCGTCCTGACCGGCCTGGTGCCCACCGGCGGCGCAGGCGTGCTGCCCTTCGCCTTCGAAGGCGCCGAGGTGTACGCGACAGGCGCGACCGTGCTGCGGGTGCGGCTCGCCCCGGCGGTCGCCGGGACGGTGTCGGTAACCGTTGCCGACGAGTCCGGCGACCCGGTCGCGGCCATCGAGGGGCTGACGCTGCGGCCGCCACCCGCGGGGGACGCGAGCGAGGCGTGGCCCGGGCGCGACGCGTTGTTCGTCGTGGCGGAGGTGCCCGTGTCCGGCCGGCCGGTCGACGTCCGGCGCGCCGTACCGCTGCCCCCGCTCGGCCCGCGCGCCCTGGTTTCTCCGCCGGCCGCGGCGGATCCCGCCGGACCGCCGGGGGTGGCCGTCGCCGCGCTCGATCCGCGAGCGGACGCGCGGGGCGCGGTACGGCAGGCTCTGGCGCTGATCCGCAGCTGGCTGCTGGAGGAGGAATACCACGCCGGTATGCGGCTCGCGGTCGTCACGCGTGCGGGTCTGCCCGCCCACGCCGCGGCCGAGGGGCTGGTGCGTTCCGCGCAGGCCGAGCATCCGGGCCGGTTCCTGCTGGTGACCGGTGACCGACTCGGTCGGGAGACTCCGATCCTGGACGCCGTCGCGCTCGCGGCCGCCGCCGGTGAGGACCACCTCGTGCTCCGCGACGGCGAGGCACTCGTACCGCGCCTGGTCCGGGCACACCCGACGCGCGCCGCCACTCTCCTCGGGTCCGCGACGGGCACGGTCCTGGTCACCGGGGGCACCGGCACGCTGGGCCGGCGGCTGGTCCGCCACCTGGTGACCCGCCACGGGGTGCGGCGGCTGCTGGTCACCGGTCGGCGCGGCCCGACCGCCGGTGACACCGCCGGGTGGGCCGCGGAACTCGCCGACCTCGGGGCGAGGGTGGACGTGGTGACCTGCGACGTCACCGACCGGGGCGCGCTGGCCGCGCTGCTCGCCGCCGTCCCCGCAGACGCGCCGTTACGCGCCGTGGTCCACCTCGCCGGTGTGGTCGACGACGCGACCGTCACCATGATCACCGACGAGCAGTTGGAGCGGGTACTGGCGCCGAAGGCCGACGCGGCGGTCGCGTTGGACGAACTGACCGCCGGGCTGGACCTGTCGGCGTTCGTGCTGTTCTCGTCCGTCGCGGGCGTCCTGCCCACCGCCGGTCAGGGCGCCTACGCCGCGGCCAACGCCTTCCTCGACGGCCTGGCGGCCCGCCGCCGGGAGCGCGGCCGGCCCGCCCTGTCGCTGGCGTGGGGCCTGTGGGCCGAGACCAGTGGCATGACCGGCGGGCTGGACGCGGGCGACCGGGCCCGGCTCGGCCGCGCGGGAATGCGGGACCTGTCCACCGAGGACGCCTTGGCGCTGTTCGACGCGGCACTGGGGATGGACGCGAGCACGGTGGTGCCGGTACGGCTGGACCTGGCGGCCCTCCGGGCGGCCGAGGGCGGCGCGCCCTCGCTGCTGCGGTCCCTGGTCCGCGCTCCGATGCGTCGCGCCGCCGGTGCGGCCGGTGGACCCGCGCTGGCGCAACGCCTGACGGCGCTGTCCGAGAGTGAACGCCGGCGCGTCCTGCTGGAGGTGGTGCGGGGGAGTGCGTCCACGGTCCTCGGACACGGGTCGGCCGGCGACATCCTGGCCGGTCGGTCCTTCCGGGAGGCCGGGTTCGATTCGCTCGCCGCGGTGGAACTGCGCAACCACCTCGTCGCCGCGACCGGCATCCGGCTCCCACCGGCCGCGGTCTTCGACCACCCGACCCCAGCCGAGCTGGCCGACCACCTGCGCACCCTGCTGCCGCGGTCCCGGCGAGCCGGTCGCGACGAACCGGACCGCGAGATGTTCGGGCTGTTCGCCGCGGACGAACTCGACCTCCGGTGACCGGGCCGGCCGACCCACGCGCCCGTCCCCGCGCGGAGCCGCGCCGGCAGTTCACCGGAACCGGGAACCACCGTCAGGCGGCCGCTTCTGTCGCCGCACCGTCCATTGTGTAAACGATTGGTAACGAGCCTGCGGGCTTCATGAAGTGACCCCCTAGCCAGGCCCGGTGATCCGTGATCCCGGGTCAAAACGTGTGCTCCGGCACCCCTATTCACCACACCCCTATAGGGGTGTCCATCGACGAGGGTCTTGCGCATCATGGAGTCGACGGCGAAGGGCGTGGTCGAGCTTTCATCCGGGGGGATGCCGCAGACGCAGCCGGTGGTCCTCTGGGAGAGCAACGAGCGCCGCTTCGCCCGACGGCCCGTCTGTGAGTGTTGCTAACGGGAACGGGGGGTCCTCAGTGACGCAAACGAGAATCAAGTTGCGAACCGACAGTACACTAGTGGTGGAGCGACAACACCAGCTCCGGGTCGTGGACGACGCCTTCCAGGCCTGCCACCGCAACGCCGGTGCGCTCGTCCTGGTCGAGGGATACTTCGGCACCGGCAAGACCGCCCTTCTCAAGGCGGTCAAGGACCGTGGCGGGGTCGAGGGCTTCGCGATCCTCCAGGCGCGCGGCAGCGAGTTCGAGACCGGATTTCCGTACGGCGTCGTCCGGCAGCTCCTGGAGTACCACCTCTCGTCGATGACCGAGGAAGAACGCGCCGCGGTGTTCACCGGCGCGGCCGCGCTCGCCGCGCCACTGTTCCACCACCAGACGACGCCCGGCCCGCACAGCGGCGAGCCGCACAGTGACGACCCGGCGCGTGAACAGTCGGTGCTGCGTGGGCTCTACCGGATGCTCGTCAACCTCGCCGACCGCCAGCCGCTGCTGCTCCTTCTCGACGACATCCACTGGGCCGACGGCCCGTCGCTGCGCTTCCTGCACTACATCGAGGGTCGGCTCGAGCAGCAGTCGATCCTGTGCGTGGCGACCACGGCATCGGTCGACCGCGGCTACAACGTCGACGTCACGCACGCGTTCGTGACGTCACCCGCCGTGCACCTGCTGCCGGTCGGCGTGCTCAGCGAGGAGGGCGTCCGCGAGGTGCTCGCCTCGGCCCTGGGTTTCCTGCCCGACGACGCCCTGGTCCGGGTCTGCCACCAGGCCACCGGCGGCAACCCGTTCTTCCTGCACGAGCTGATCAGCGAGATCCGGGCGGAGAGCGGCGCCGAGCGGCCGCTGAGTCCCGCCCTGGTGGCCCGGGCCGGCCCACGCAACGTGGCCCGGGTCGTGCACCGCTGGGTGCAGCGCGCTTCCCAGGAGCACGTGGACAACGCCACCACCCTCGCCCGTGGCCTGGCGGTGCTCGGCAACTCCGGGGACTTCGACCAGCTCGCCGGCGTGACCGGCCTGTCCCGCCACGAGGTCGCCGAGGCGGCCAGCGTGCTGATCGACATCGGCGTGGTGGAGTCCGACACCCACCTACGCTACGTGCACCCGATCGTGCGCAACGCGGTCTACGAGCACATGCCCCGCACCACCCGCTACCGAGCACATACCAGCGCGGCGCGCACGCTGGCCAGCAGCGGCGCGCCGCCCGAGCAGGTCGCCGAGCACCTGCTGCACGCTCCGCCGTCCAACGACAGCCGGGTCGCCGAGGTGCTCATCGCGGCCGGGCAACGCGCGCTGCGGCTCGGCGACTTCACGCTCGCGGTGGCGTTGTTCCGCCGGGCCGAGCAGGAGGCCGTGTCGGCCGAGATGCTGCCCCGGCTGCTCGCCCACCTCGGCGAGGCCGAACACCGCGCCCGGGACGCCGGCGCGGTCGAGCACCTGACCCAGGCCCTGGACCTGACGGTCGAGACCGCCGCCCGCGCGTCCATCGCCCTGAACCTCAGCGGCGCGCTCACCGCCGCGGTCCGCTACAAGGAGGCCCTGGACGTTCTCCAGGGCGTCCGGCTGGAGGCTCAGGACCAGCACCCCGAGCTGGCCAACCGACTGCATGCCGAGATCATCAAGATCGCCCAGCTGACCTCGGCGACCCGACCGGTCGCGGAGAGCGCGCTCGCTGAGTTCGGCGACGCGGGCGCGGACGCGGCGGTGGGCGCGCTGGCGCTGCTGCGCGCACAGCAGGCGTTCGAAGCGCTGTTCAACGGCGAACCGGCCACCAACGTCATCCCGCTCTGCGAGGACGCGTTGCTGCAGGGCCCGCTTGTCCGCGAACCCGACGGCGGCGCCCAGGCCGCCTGGTTGATCGCGTTGTGCCTGTACTGCTGCGGCCGGCTGTCGGAGGCGGGCGCGGTGCTCGACGACGCCATCCAGCGGGCCGAGGGACTGCGCCTGGGCCTGGCGTCCGACGACCTGCGATCGCTTCGCGCGTACGTGCACCTCAACCGCGGCATGCTCGCCGAGGCCGACGGTGACGCCACCGGCGTGCTGGCCGGCGCGACGCCCGACGACCTGCCGGCGCTGGGCCGCCCGTTCGCCGTGCTCGCGCTCACCGAACTGCTGTTGCTGCGCAACCAGACAAGCGGCGCGGTGGACGCGTTCAAGCGGTACGGGATGAGCGCCGAGATCCCGCACCAGGTGCTGTTCCTGCCGCTGATGTTGGCCCGCGGCCGGTTCCACATCGCGCAGAACCTGGCCGAGGCCGGCGCCCTCGACCTGCTCCGCACCCACGAGCTGCTGGAGGACTGGGGTGCCCGCTGCCCGGCGTTCAGCCCGTCGGTGCCCGCCGTCGAGGCGCTGGCCGACCTGGGCCGCCGCGACGAGGCCCGCCGCCTCGCGCACCGTCACCTGACCGCGGCGCGCGCGTTCGGTGAGGACCGGGTCATCGGCGCCGCCCTCGGCGCGTACGCCCGGACCGTCACCGACGGCCGGCAACTCGACCTGCTCGAAGAGGCGGCGACCCTGCTGGAGGGCACCGGCGCGCTGATCGACGAGTGCACGGTGCTGATCCAGCTCGGCATCGCGCTGCGTGGGGCGGGGGAGTCGCAGCGGGCCCGGGTCCGGCTGCGGACGGCGAACGACATCGCCGAGGCGACCGGCGCCCGGGTGCTTGCCAAGAAGGCCCGCCAGCAGCTCGCCACGATGGGTGTCCGGGTCCGCGAGTCGGCCCGTACCGGGCTCGCCGGCCTGAGCCCGCGCGAGCACCGGGTGGCGCTGCTCGCCGCCGAGGGCAAACGCAACCGGGAGATCGCCCGGATCCTGTTCGTCACCGTCAAGACCGTCGAGTGGCACCTCAGCCAGGCGTACCGCAAACTCGGCATCACGTCGCGCGAGGAACTGCGCGACGCGCTGGCGCGTACCTGACCCGGCCGGGCCCGGGGCCCCGGGGGCAAACCCTGGGGCCCTGGCTGGGGCCCGACCCGAGCCGCCCGAACACCGGGCCCTCCCAGACTGGCACGGACATCTCACCGACCAGATCCAGGAGGACACCGTGCCGGATGATGCTCAGCGCAAGGCGGTGGTGCTCGAATACTTCGAGCGAGTCAACGCCGGCGACATCGACGGACTGATGAAGCTCTTCTCGCCGGACGCGGTGATCGCCGACCCGGTGGGCATCCCGCTGGTCAGCGGCGAGGAAGGGCTGCGCGCCTACTTCCACCGACTGGTGCACGACTTCGGCACCAAGGACGTGCCCGGCGTGCCCACCGGCGCCCAGGACGAGCGCAGCGTCGCGATCCCGCTGACCGCCACCATCAACAACCCGCAGGGCCCGGCCGGTTCCCGGCTCTCGGTCAACGTCGTGTCCACGTTCGAGGTGGGGCGGGACGGCACCATCGAGGCCATGCACGCCTACTGGGGCGCCACCGACGTGACCCCGGTCGCCGGCTGAGCAAACCCGGGGCGACGAAGGCTGGGGTGGCGGCCGGGGGCCGTCCCCGAGGTGGTGACCGCCGCCCCAGCCCAGGATCAATGCACACCGACTCCACGCCGGCTCGGCGCTACCCGCGAGTCACCCACACCCATCGTCCGGGAGTTGCGTTCATGCCTGCCACGAGTGCCGACGAAGACAAGCTCCGCGATTACCTCAAGCGCGTCACCGCCGACCTGCGCCAGACCCGGCAGCGGCTGACCGCGTCCGAGGAGCGCCGGCGGGAGCCGATCGCGATCGTCGGCATGGGCTGCCGGTACCCCGGCGGCGTCGGCTCGCCCGAGCAGCTCTGGCAGCTGCTGGCGGACGGCGCGGAGGGCATCTCGGCGCTGCCCGGCGACCGGGGCTGGGATCTCGACGGGCTGTACGACCCGGATCCGCTGGCCGGTGGCAAGAGTTACCTGCGCGGCGGCGGCTTCCTGGACGACGCCGCCAGGTTCGACGCCGGGCTGTTCCGCATCTCGCCGCGCGAGGCACTGGCGATGGACCCGCAGCAGCGGCTGCTGCTGGAGACGTCGTGGGAGACGCTGGAGCGCGCCGGGGTGGCCCCCACCGCGCTGCACGGCGGGAACGTCGGCGTGTTCGTCGGCGCGGCCCCCCAGGAGTACGCGCCGCGGCACGGCGACCCGGCCGCCGAGGACCTCGAGGGATACCTCGCGGTCGGCAACACCACAAGCGTGCTGTCCGGCCGGATCGCGTACACCTTCGGGCTGCGCGGCCCGGCCGTGACCGTGGACACGGCCTGCTCGTCGTCGCTTGTCGCGTTGCACCTCGCGGTCCGGGCGCTGCGGCACGGCGAGTGCGAGATGGCGCTGGCCGGCGGTGTCACGGTGATGGCCGCACCGAACTGGATCGTCAGCCTGAGCCGCCAGCAGGGCCTGTCCGCCGACGGCCGATGCCGGGCCTTCGGCGACGCCGCGGACGGTTTCGGACCGGCTGAGGGCGTCGGCATGCTGCTGCTGCAACGGCTCTCCGAGGCGCGCCGGCAGGGCAACCAGGTCCTGGCCGTGATCCGCGGCTCGGCGGTCAACCAGGACGGCGCGTCGAACGGCCTGACCGCGCCGAACGACGAGGCCCAGGAGGACGTCATCCGCCGCGCGCTGGCCGACGCGGGACTCACCCCGGCGCAGGTCGACGCGGTGGAGGCGCACGGCACCGGCACCCGGCTCGGCGACCCGATCGAGGCGCAGGCGCTGCTGGCCACGTACGGGCAGGGCCGCGAGCCGGGCCGCCCGCTGTGGCTCGGGTCGGTCAAGTCGAACATCGGGCACACCCAGGCGGCCGCCGGTGTGGCCGGTGTGATCAAGATGGTCATGGCGATGCGGCACGGCACGCTCCCGCGCACGCTGCACGCCGACCCTCCGTCTTCCCATGTGGACTGGGAGTCCGGCGGCGTGTCGCTGCTGACCGAGGCGCGGTCGTGGCCGGAGACCGGCGAGCCCCGGCGATCCGGGGTCTCGTCGTTCGGCATCAGCGGCACCAACGCCCACATCGTCCTGGAGCAGGCCGATGAGCCCGCCGACGCGGAGGACCCTTCCACCCCGGCCCGCACGCCACTGCCGTTCGTGCTCAGCGCCGACAGCCCGGAGGCGCTGCTCGCGGTGGCCCGGCGGCTGCGCGATTCGACGGCGGACGCCGACCCGGCCACGGTGGCCCGGTCCCTGCTCCGTACCCGGGCCCTGCTGGGTCACCGCGCGGTCGTGGTGGCGTCGACCGGCGAGGACCTGGTCGCCGGCCTGGGCTCGATCGTGCCCGGCGACGGGGTGGCCGAGTCGGCCGCGCGTCCGGTGTTCGTGTTCCCCGGCCAGGGCGCGCAGTGGGCCGGCATGGGTCTGGAGCTGGCGTCCTCCTTCCCGGTGTTCGCGGAGTCGCTGGCCGGGTGTGCCGAGGCTCTGCGACCCGTGGTGGGCTGGGATCTGCACACCGAGCTGGCCGGGGACCTGTCGCGGGTGGAGGTGGTGCAGCCGGCGTCCTGGGCGGTCATGGTGTCCCTGGCCCGGCTGTGGGAGTCCTTCGGGGTGACCCCCGCCGCGGTCGTCGGCCACTCGCAGGGTGAGATCGCCGCCGCCGTGGTCGCCGGCGCACTGTCGCTCGCCGACGGCGCCCGGATCGTCGGCCTGCGCAGCCAGGTGATCGCGGCGCGGCTCGCCGGCCGGGGCGCGATGGCCGCGATCGGCCTGCCGGTGGACGAGGTGCGGGCCGCGCTGACCGGCGGTGTCGCGGTCGCCGCCGTCAACGGCCCCACCTCGGTGGTGATCTCCGGCGACCCGGGCGAGATCGACGCCCTGGTGACGCGTTGGGAGGCCGCGCAGGTGTGGGTGCGCCGCGTCGCGGTGGACTATGCCTCGCACTCACCGCAGGTGGAGGTGCTCCGCGACGAGCTTCTGGACGCGCTGCGGACGATCACTCCGCGCGCGTCGGCGGTGCCCTTCTACTCGACGGTGACCGGGGGTGTGCTCGACACCGAGACGATGGATGCGGCGTACTGGTACCGGAATCTGCGGCAGACCGTGGAGTTCGCGTCCACGGTCGAGGTGTTGCGGGCGGGCGGGTTCGACACGCTCATCGAGTGCAGCTCGCACCCGGTGCTGACCACCGGCATCGGCTCCCTGCGCCGCGACGACGGTGGCGCCCACCGGTTCCTGACCAGCCTGGGGGACGCCTTCGTCGCCGGGGTGCCTGTCGACTTCGCCCGGCTGATCGGCGACGGCCCGATCATCGACCTGCCCACCTACCCCTTCGGCGGGGAGCGCTACTGGCTGCGTCCCACCCCCGGCGGACCGGGCGGTGCCGGCCACCCGCTGCTCACCGCCGCCGTCCGCCTCGCCGGAGCCGACGGCGCGCTGCTCACCGGCCGGGTCTCGCTGGCCACCCACCCGTGGCTCGCCGACCACGCCGTCGACGGGCGCGTGCTGTTTCCCGGCGCCGCCTTCGTGGAACTGGCCACCCGGGCCGGCGACGAGATCGGCAGCCCGGTCGTCGAGGACCTCACCCTGCACACGCCCCTCGAGATCCCCGCCCGCGCGGGTGTCGACGTGCAGATCGCGGTGGGCGCGGCCGAATCCGGCGGCCGGCGTGCCGTCACCGTGCACGGCCGCCGCGCCGCCGACGAGACAGCGGCCTGGATCTGCTACGCCAGTGGCACCCTCATCCCGTCCACCGTCGCGCCCGGGTTCGACCTGCGCGCCTGGCCGCCGGCCGGGGCCCAGCCCGTCCCGCTCGACGACTTCTACCCCGGCCTGCTCGACCGTGGCTACCGGTACGGCCCGGCCTTCCAGGGGCTCACCGCCGCCTGGACCGACGGCGACACCGTCTACGCCGAGGCCACGCTGCCCGACGGCAACCGGCCGGACGGCTTCGGCCTGCACCCCGCGCTGCTGGACGCCGCCCTGCACACCGTGCTGCTCCCGTCCGGCGACTCGGACGGGCTGCGGCTGCCGTTCGCCTGGAGTGGTGTCACCCTGCACGCCACCGGCGCCGAGACGGTACGCGTGCACGTCACCCCGACCGGCGACGGCACCGTCACGGTGCGGCTGGCCGACGCGGACGGCGAGCCGGTGGCCACCGTGGAGTCGCTCGCGCTGCGCGCACCGGGCGCCGCACCGCAGGCGTCCGCCGGCACACTCCTGCACACCGAATGGGTGCCGGTCCCCGCGCTCACCGGCGTCGACGCGCCCAGCGTCGCGGTCCTGCCGGCCGGCGCGACCGGGCCCGCCGACGAGGGGCCCGCCGCCGACGTGGTCCTCGCCGAGATGCCCGCCGACGCCGGCCCGCACCGGGCCGCCGCCCACGCGCTGACGCTCGCCCAGAACTGGCTCGCCGACGAGCGCCACGCGCGCAGCCGGTTGACGTTCGTCACCCGCCGCGGCGACCTCGGCCACGCCGCCGTGTGGGGGCTGATCCGGTCCGCGCAGACCGAACAGCCCGGCCGGTTCGCGCTGCTGGAACTCGACGCCGGACCCGCCGATCCGAGCCTGCCCGGTATCGGGGCCGCCCTCGCCTGCGCCGAACCGCAACTGTCCGTGCGCGACGGCGTACCGCACGCCCCGCGCCTGTCGCCGGTGCCACCGGGAAGCGGTGACCCGCTCGACGTGTCCGGCACCGTGCTCGTCACCGGGGGCACCGGCACCCTCGGCGCGCTCGTCGCCCGCCACCTCGTCGACGCGCACGGCATCCGGCGCCTGCTGCTGCTCAGCCGCACCGGCCCGGACGCGCCGGGTGCCGCCGGCCTCGTCGAAGACCTGTCCGCCCGGGGTGCGCACGTCGACATCGTGGCCTGCGACGTCGCCGACCGGGACGCGCTCGCCGCCGCGCTGCGCCTGGTCGACCCGGGGCATCCGCTCACCGCCGTCGTGCACACGGCCGGCGCGCTCGACGACGGCGTCCTGCCCGCCCTGACCATCGACCGGATCACCGGTGTGCTGCGCCCCAAGGCGGACGCGGCCGCGCACCTGCACGAGCTGACCGCCGACGCGCCACTTGCCGCGTTCGTGCTGTTCTCGTCGGCGGCCGGGACGCTCGGCACCGCCGGGCAGGCGAACTACGCCGCGGCGAACGCCTACCTCGACGCCCTCGCCGCCCACCGCCGCGACCAGGGGCTGCCCGCGGTATCGATCGCCTGGGGTTACTGGGCCGAGGCCAGTGGCCTGACCAGCCACCTCGCGGAGGGCGACCGGCGCCGGTTGGCGCGTACCGGCATCGCCCCGATGTCCACGGCGGACGGCCTGGCGCTGCTCGACGCGGCGCTGACCGCCGGACCGGCGGCGGTTCTCGCCGCCCGCCTCGACCTGGCGGCGATGCGCGAGGCGGGCGACGCCGTGTCTCCGCTGCTGGCCGACCTGGTGCCGGCCGCTCGTCGCCGCGCCGCCGGGGGCCGCCGCGCCGCCGCCGACTCCGAGTTCGGCCGCCGCTTCCACGCCCTCCCGGCCGACCAGCGTGACCTCGCCGCGCTCGACCTGGTGCGCCGGCACGCGAGCACCGTCATCGGCAACGACTCCGTCGGGGCGGTGCCGCCCGACCGGTCGTTCCGGGACCTGGGCTTCGACTCGCTCGCCGCGGTCGAGCTGCGCAACAGGCTCAACGCCGCCGCCGGGATCCGGCTGGCCGCCACCACCGTCTTCGACCACCCCACCCCGGCCCGGCTGGCCGCCCACCTGGTCAACGTGCTCGGCGAGGGTTCCGCCCCGCCGGCCGGCGCCCGCGCGGTCCCGGCGGCGGCCACCGACGAGCCGATCGCGATCGTCGGCATGGCCTGCCGGTTCCCCGGCGGGGTGGGCTCGCCGGACGACCTGTGGCAGGTCGTCGCGGACGGCGCCGACGTGGTCGGCGCGTTCCCGGCAAACCGTGGGTGGGACCTCGACGCGCTGTTCGCCGCGAACGGGGGCGTCAGCACCTCGTACGTCCGGGAGGGTGGCTTCCTGCACGACGCGGCCGACTTCGACGCCGGGTTCTTCGGCATCTCCCCACGGGAGGCGCTGGCCATGGACCCGCAGCAGCGGTTGCTGCTGGAGACGTCGTGGGAAGCCGTCGAGGGGGCCGGCCTCGACCCGGCGACGCTGCACGGCACCCGTACCGGCGTGTTCGCCGGCGTGATGTACCACGACTACGCAAGCCGGGTGACCCGGCTGCCCGCGGGCGTCGAGGGCTACCTGGCGACCGGCACCTCGGCCAGCGTCGCGTCCGGCCGGGTCGCGTACACCCTGGGCCTGGAGGGCCCGGCGGTCACCGTGGACACCGCGTGCTCGTCCTCGCTCGTCGCGCTGCACCTGGCCGTCCGGTCGCTGCGGCAGGGCGAATGCGACATGGCCCTGGCCGGCGGGGTCACGGTGATGTCCAGCCCGACCGTGTTCGCCGAGTTCAGCCGCCAACAGGGGCTCGCCACGGACGGGCGCTGCAAGCCGTTCGCCGACGCGGCGGACGGCACCGGCTGGGCCGAGGGTGTCGGTGTGCTGCTGGTGGAGCGGCTTTCTGACGCGCGGCGTAACGGGCATCGGGTGTTGGCGGTGGTGCGGGGTTCGGCGGTGAACCAGGATGGTGCGTCGAACGGGTTGACCGCGCCGAACGGTCCGTCGCAGCAGCGGGTGATCCGGGAGGCGTTGGCCGATGCGGGTCTGTCCGCTGCCGAGGTGGACGCGGTGGAGGCGCACGGCACGGGTACCACGCTTGGTGACCCGATCGAGGCGCAGGCGCTGCTGGCCACGTACGGGCAGGAGCGCACCGGAGACCGCCCGCTGTACCTCGGCTCGCTCAAGTCGAACATCGGTCACGCCCAGGCCGCGGCCGGCGTCGGTGGCGTGATCAAGATGGTCATGGCGATGCGGCACGGCCAGCTGCCGCGGACGCTGCACGTGGACGCGCCCTCGTCCCGGATCGACTGGGACGCCGGGGACGTCACCCTGCTCACCGAGGCACTGCCGTGGCCGGAGACCGGCGCGCCCCGCCGTGCTGCCGTCTCCGGCTTCGGCGCCAGCGGCACAAACGCCCACGTGGTGCTGGAGTTCCCGGGCCCCGAGGCCGCCCGTCCGGCGCCCGCCGGTCCGCCGGCGATCGGCGACGGCGTGCTGCCGTGGGTGCTGTCCGCCCGCGACCCACAGGCCCTGCGCGCCCAGGCCGCCCGGCTGCGGGCGCACGCCACCGAGCTCGACCCGGCCGCCGTCGGCGCGTCGCTCGTCCGTACCCGGGCCGCGCTGGAACACCGCGCGGTGGTGGTCGGCGCCACCCCGACCGAGCTGCTCGCCGGCCTGGCGGCGATCGAGGCCGGCACCCCGAGCGTGTCGGGGGTGGTGCACGCGGCCTCGCCGGGCCGTCCGGTGTTCGTGTTCCCCGGTCAGGGCGCGCAGTGGGCCGGGATGGGCGTGGAACTGGCCGGGGTGTTCCCGGTCTTCGCGGATGCGTTGGCGGAGTGTGCCGAGGCGTTGCGGCCGGTGGTGGGTTGGGATCTGCTCACCGAGCTCGCGGGTGACCTGTCGCGGGTGGATGTGGTGCAGCCGGCGTCGTGGGCGGTGATGGTGTCCCTCGCCCGGTTGTGGGAGTCGTTCGGTGTCACACCGGCGGCGGTGGTCGGCCACTCGCAGGGGGAGATCGCCGCGGCGGTGGTCGCGGGCGCGCTGTCGCTCGAAGACGGTGCCCGGGTGGTCGGCCTGCGCAGCCAGGTGATCGCTTCCCGGTTGGCCGGCAAGGGCGCGATGGCGGCGGTGGCGTTGCCACCCGAGCGGGTGCGGACGGTGCTGCCGGAGGGTGTCGCGATCGCGGCCGTGAACGCGGCGGAATCCGTCGTGGTCTCCGGCGATCCGGCCGGAGTCGACGCGCTGGTCGCCGGTTGGGAACAGGCCGGGGTCCGGGTCTGGCCGGTCAAGGTGGACTACGCGTCGCACTCGCCGCACGTCGAGGTGCTGCGTGCCGAGCTGATCGACGCGCTCGCCGGGATCGAGCCGCAGCGGTCGCGGATCCCGTTGTACTCGACAGTCTCCGCGTCGGTGGTCGACACGTCGACCATGGACGGGGAGTACTGGTTCCAGAACCTGCGGCAGACCGTGGAGTTCGCGGGGACGGTCGAGGTGTTGCGGGCGGACGGGTTCGACACGTTCGTGGAGTGCAGCTCGCATCCGGTGCTGACCATCGGCATTCCGGAGGCGGTCGGATCGTTGCGGCGTGGTGACGGCGGAGCGCGGCGGTTCGTCACCAGTCTCGGCGAGGCGCACGCCTACGGCATCCCGGTCCGGTTCGACGCGTTGTTCGGCGGCGCACCGCAGGTGGAGCTGCCCACCTACGCCTTCCAGCGCAGCCGTTACTGGCTCCAGGCGGACGCGGCCGGCGCCGCGGTGACCGGCACCGACGAGGTGGAGGCGCGGTTCTGGGAGGCCGTCGACCGCGAGGATCTCGAATCGCTCGCCGATTCCCTACGCGCCGGGCGCGACGACCTCGAACGGGTGCTGCCGGCGCTGTCCGGGTGGCGTCGCCGCCGCCGTACGGACACCACGATCGACTCGTGGCGCTACCGCGTCGAGTGGCGGCCGGTCCCGGTCAGCGCGGTGCCGGTGCTGTCCGGCACCTGGCTGGTGCTGGTCCCCGGCAACCTCACCGACGACCTCGCCGACACGGTCACCGGCGCGATCGAGGCCCGTGGCGCGCGTACCGTCCGGCTCGTCGTCGAGGCGGCCGACACCGACCCCGACACCCTCGCCGGACGCCTGCGCGACGCCCTGACCGACGCGCCCCAGCCACACGGCGTGCTCTCCCTCTGGGCCCTCGACGAGCGCCCGCTGCCCGGCCACCCGGCCGTGCCCACCGGCCTGGCCGGTGCCCTCGCCCTCCTTCGGGCACTGCGCTCGATCGGCGCCGCCGCACCCGTCTGGGCCCTCACCCGGGGTGCGGCCGGAACCGGCGGCGACGACCATCCGACCAGCCCGGTACAGGCGCAGACCTGGGGGCTCGGACGGGTGGCCGCCCTGGAGGACACCGCACTCTGGGGCGGGCTCATCGATGTGCCCGCCACCGTGGACGGCCGCGTCACCCGGCGGATCTGCGGCATCCTCGCCGACGGCGGCGAGGACCAGGTCGCCGTCCGGGACACCGGCGTCCTCGCCCGCCGGATGGTGCGTGACCCGCTCTCCGGCGCGTCCGCCCCAGCTCGCTGGGACCCCGAGGGCACCGTCCTGATCACCGGCGGCCTCGGCGCGCTCGGCGCCCGCATCGCCCGCTGGCTCGCCCACGAGGGCGCCCGGCACCTGGTGCTCACCAGCCGCCGCGGCGGTGCCGCCCCCGGCGCCGACGACCTCCAACGCGAACTCACCGCGCTGGGTGTCCGGGTCACCGTCGCCGCCTGCGACGTCGCCGACCGCGAGTCCGTCGCCGCGCTGCTCGCCCGGCTCGACGCCGACGGCGACCCGGTCCGGACCGTCATGCACGCCGCCGTGCACGCCGAACTCGCCGCCGTCGCGGACGCCACCCCCGAGCACCTGGCCGCCGTGCTCGCCGCCAAGGCGACCGGCGCCGACCACCTCGACGCGCTGCTGCGGCACGACGGCGTCGACGCGTTCGTGCTCTTCTCGTCGATCGCGGCGCTCTGGGGCAGCGGCAACCACGCCGCGTACGCCGCCGCCAACGCCCACCTCGACGCCCTCGCCGAGCGCCGCCGGGCGGACGGCTTCCCGGCCACCTCGATCGCGTGGGGCATCTGGGACGCGTACAACGACTGGGACAGCCTCAGCGCCGCCGACCGCAAGACCATCACCGACCGGGCCCGGGCGCAGGGCCTGCCGCTGCTCGACCCGGACGCGGCCTGCGTCGCGCTGCGGCAGATCCTCGACCGCGACGAGACCAGCGTCGCCGTCGCCGACGTGGACTGGCCCACGTTCACCACGCTGTTCACCGCGTCGCGGCCCAGCCCGCTGCTGGCCGAGATCCCGGAGGCGCTGACCGAGGCCGAGCCACCGGAAGGCAACGACCGGGACACCTCCGCGCTGCTCGCCCGCCTGCGGGGCATGTCGCCGGCCGACCGCGACCGCGAGCTCACCGACCTGGTCCGCGCCCAGGCCGCGGCCGTGCTCGGTCACGGCGCCGACACCGACGTGCCGCCCGAGCGCGTCTTCCGCGACCTCGGGTTCGATTCGCTCACCTCCGTCGACCTGCGCAACCGTCTCGGCGCCGCGACCGGGCTGCGGCTGCCCGCCACCCTCACCTTCGACTACCCGACGCCGGCCGCGCTCGCCGCCCACCTGCACGAGCGCTGCTTCGGCGCCGACGGGGCCGATCAGGTCGCCGTGGCGCCGGTCACCGTGGACAGCGCAGAACCGATCGCCATCATCGGCATGGCCTGCCGGCTGCCCGGTGACGTCAGCTCCCCGGAGGAGCTGTGGCAGCTGCTCACCGAGGGTCGGGACGCGATCACCCCGTTCCCCCGCGACCGCGGCTGGGACGTGGACGGCCTCTTCGACCCCGACCCGGCTGCCACCGGCAAGACGTACTCCCGCGACGGCGGCTTCCTGGCCGA
This sequence comes from Micromonospora sp. NPDC049171, assembly GCF_040648275.1. Taxonomy (NCBI): domain Bacteria; kingdom Bacillati; phylum Actinomycetota; class Actinomycetes; order Micromonosporales; family Micromonosporaceae; genus Micromonospora; species Micromonospora sp. NPDC049171. The sequence goes on along the minus strand of NZ_JBEZDJ010000003.1, from coordinate 193,787 downwards.
CGCCGCCGGCTTCGACGCCGGATTCTTCGGTGTCGCGCCGCGCGAGGCCACCGCCATGGACCCGCAGCAGCGGCTTGTGCTGGAGGTGTCGTGGGAGGCGATGGAGCGGGCCGGCATCGCCCCGGCCACGCTGAAGGGCAGCGCCACCGGCACGTTCATCGGCTCGAACCCCTCCGACTACCGCTCCTCGGTCGGCCGTGTCCCGGACGGGTACGAGGGACACCTGCTCACCGGCGGGCACACCAGCGTCGTCTCCGGTCGGATCGCCTACACGTTCGGCCTCGAAGGCCCGGCGATCACCGTGGACACCGCCTGCTCGTCGTCGCTCGTCGCGCTGCACCTGGCCGCACAGGCGCTGCGGCACGGCGAGTGTTCGCTCGCCCTGGCCGGCGGGGTCGCCGTGATGTCCACCCCCCAGGGCATCATCGGGCTCAGCCGCCAGAGCGGGCTCTCCCGCGACGGCCGCTGCCGCACCTTCTCGTCCGACGCGGGCGGCATCGGCATGGCCGAGGGCGTCGGCGTGGTGATGCTCGAACGGCTCTCCGACGCCCGCCGCAACTCCCACCGGGTGCTCGCCGTCATCCGCGCCTCCGCCACCAACCAGGACGGCGCGTCCAACGGCCTCAGCGCCCCCAACGGGCTGTCGCAGCAGCGGGTGATCCGGCAGGCCCTGGCCAACGCCGGGCTCACCTCGGCGGACGTGGACGCGGTCGAGGCACACGGCACCGGCACCACGCTGGGCGACCCGATCGAGGCGCAGGCGCTGCTGGCCACGTACGGGCAGGATCGCGCCGCCGACCCGCTGTATCTCGGGTCGCTCAAGTCGAACATCGGCCACCCCCAGGCCGCGGCGGGCATCGCCGGAGTCATCAAGACCGTGCTCTGCCTCCAGCACGGGTGGCTGCCGCAGACGCTGCACGTCGACGAGCCGTCGCCGGAGGTGGACTGGGAGTCCGGCCGGATCGAGCTGCTGACCGCGCCCCGGCCGTGGCCGCGCACCGGCCGCCCCCGGCGCGCGGCGGTCTCCGCGTTCGGCATCAGTGGCACGAACGCGCACGTGGTGCTGGAAGCGGCGCCGATCGAGGAGCAGGCCGAGGAGTTGGACGCCGCGACGCCCGAGCCGCCGTTGGTGGCCTGGCCGGTGTCGGCCCGCTCACCGGAGGCGCTGCGCGGCCAGGTGGACCGTCTGCGCGAGGTCACCGGGCTGTCCGCCACCGACGTCGGGTTCTCGCTGGCGACGACCCGGCAGGAGTTCGCGTACCGCTCGGTCCTGGTCGGTCCCGATCGTGGTGAGGTCTCCGGCGCCGTGCCGACGGCCGGCCCGGACGGGGTGGGTTTCCTGTTCGCCGGTCAGGGTTCGGAGCGTCTCGGGATGGGCCGGTCGCTGGCGGCGACGTTCCCGGCCTTCCGGGCGGCCTGGGACGAGGCGTGCGCGGCGATGGACGCGGTGACGGGCCGGTCGACGGCCGAGGACGCGTGGGGCGACGACGCCGAAGCCCTGTCCCGCACGGACGTCGCGCAGCAGGCGTTGTTCGTCTTCGAGGTGGCGCTGTTCCGGCTGCTGGAGTCCTGGGGTGTGCGGCCTTCGGTGCTGGCCGGGCACGGTGTGGGCGAGGTCGCGGCGGCGCACGTGAGCGGGGTGCTCTCGCTTGCCGACGCCGCCCGGTTGGTCGCGTCCCAGGGCGCGGCGGCCGCGGAGCTGACCTTCCACCGTACGGCGCTTCCGGTTGTCCGCGCGGCGGCCGGCGAGTGGTCGGATCCGGCGTACTGGACCGGCCGTCAGTGGCTCACCGATGCGGCCCCGGCCCTGCCCGCGATGCGCGCCTACCTGGGGATCGCGGGCGGTGGCGGGACCACCGCCCCGCCGGATCTGGCGGTGATCGCGTTGTGCGCCGCGGACCGCGACGAGAGCGTGTCCACCCTGGAGGCGGTCGGCCAGGCGTGGACCCAGGGTGTGCCGGTGGACTGGGTCGCCGTGAACGGCGGCACCGGCCGGGTCGTGGACCTGCCGACCTATGCGTTCCAGCGCCAGCGGTACTGGCTGTCCGGGCTGCCCGGGTCGGCCGTCGGAACGGACGGCGCCGCGGCGCTCGGGCTGGACGCGGCGGGACATCCGCTGCTGGGTGCCGCGGTGACCATGGCCGGCGGTGGCGGTGCGCTGCTGACCGGGCGGGTGAGCCGGTCCGAGCAGCCGTGGCTGGCCGACCACGAGGTCTCCGGCCGGGTGCTGGTGCCGGGAACGGCGATGGTGGAGATGGCGATCCGGGCCGGTGACCAGGTGGCCGCCGGTCGGATCGACGAGCTGATGTTGCAGACGCCGATGGTGCTGCCGGACGTGGGCGGGCTGCAGGTGCAGGTGACCGTCGACGGCGAGCGGAACGTCCGCATCCATTCGCGCGCCGACGCCGGTGCCGAGCCGTGGACGCTGCACGCCACCGGCCGGATGACCACCGACACCGACGCCCCGGTCGCCGCGCCGGACCAGGCCTGGCCACCGGCCGGTGCCGAACCCGTCGACCTGACCACCTTCTACCCGGCGCTGGCCGAGCGGGGATACGCGTACGGGCCCGCGTTCCGGGGCCTGACCGCGGCGTGGCGGCACGGCGACGAGTTCCTCGCCGAGGCCGTCCTGGCCGAGACCACCGACGCGGCCGGCTTCGGCGTGCACCCGGCCCTGCTCGACGTGGCCCTGCACCCCGCCCTGCTCGGCGACCCGGCGGACGGCCGGGTGCAGTTGCCCTTCGCGTACAGCGGTGTCTCGCTGCACGCGTCCGGCGCCACGACCGTTCGGGTACGCATGACCCGGCCCCAGCCGGACACCGTGACCCTGACCCTGACCGACCCGGCCGGCATGCCGGTGCTCACCGTGGACGCCCTCACCTCCCGGCCGCTGTCCGGTGACGCCGCGTCGGAGCCGCTCTACGAGCTCGGCTGGGAACGCGTGGCCGGCGTCGACCGGCCCGGCGGGGCCCGGCCCGGCGACGAGTGGGCGGTTCTCGACCCGGGTGGCCTCGGCCTCCTGCACGACCTCAGCTCGCTCCCGGGGGTCCAGGAGTACGCCCACCTCGAGTCCCTGGCCCGGCAGGTGGCGACCGGCGGGGCGGTGCCGGCGACAGTCATCCGCACCGTGCCCGGGCACGGGCCGGACGACGCCGGGGCCGACGACGCCGTCCACCGGGTCACCCGGCAGTTGCTCGCCGACGTCCGGCAGTGGCTCGCCGAGCCCAGCTACGACGGCGCCACCCTCGTCGTCGTCACCCGCGGCGCGATCTCCACCGCCGGCGAGGACGTCACCGACCTGGCCGGTGCCGCCGCCTGGGGGCTCGTGCGCTCCGCGCAGACCGAGCACCCCGGCCGGTTCGCGCTGCTGGACACCGACGGGGACACCGCCTCCCGGGCCACCCTGGCCGCCGCGCTCGCCGCCGGTCACCCGCAGGCCGTCCTGCGCGGCGGCGCGCTGCTCACCCCGGCGCTGCACCGGGTGACCCCGGCCGCCGAGCCGGCCGGCGTCGTGCCGTTCGACCCGGAGGGCACCGTCCTGGTCACCGGCGGCACCGGCACCCTCGGCCGGCTCCTCGCCCGCCACCTGGTCACCGCCCACGGCGTACGCCGCCTGCTGCTCCTGAGCCGCACCGGCGACCCGAGCGGCGACCTCGCCGCCGAACTCCGCGACGCCGGAGCCACGCACGCCGACGTGGTGGCCTGCGACGCCGGCGACCGCACGGCCCTCGCCGCGGTGCTGACCCGGTTCTCGCCGGACAACCCGTTGACCGGTGTGGTGCACGCCGCCGGTGTGGTCGACGACGGCGTCGTGGAGGCGCTCACCCCGGACCGGCTCGACCGGGTGCTGCACGCCAAGGCCGACGCGGCGATCCACCTGCACGAGCTGACCCGGCCACTGCGCCCGGCGACGTTCGCGCTGTTCTCGTCGCTGTCCGGGATTCTCGGCAACGCCGGGCAGGCCAACTACGCCGCGGCCAACACCCTGCTGGACGGGCTGGCGGCGCACCGGCGGGCCGCCGGGCTGCCCGCCGTCTCGCTGTCCTGGGGGCTGTGGGAACCGGCCAGCGGCATCACCGGCGCCCTGGGCGCGGCCGACCTCGCCCGCGGGGCCCGCTCCGGCATCCGGCCGCTGCCCGTGCCGAACGCGCTGGCGCTGTTCGACGCGGCGGTGCGCGGGGACCGGGCGCACGTCGTCCCGGTGCGGCTCGACCTGGCGGCGCTGCGCGAGCAGACCGTGCCGGCCGTGCTGCGCGGCCTGGTGCCGACGGCCACCCGCCGGGCCACGGCCGCCGCGGCCGGATCCGAGCCGGCCCTGCCCCGGCAGCTCGCCGCGATCCCGTTCGACCGCCGGCCGGACTGGATGGTCGGCACCGTCCGCACGTACGCGGCAGGTGTCCTCGGCCACGACGCCGCGCACCGGGTGGATCCGCAGATCGGTTTCATGGAGCAGGGCTTCGACTCGCTGATGGCTGTCGAACTGCGCAACCGCATCGCCGCCGACGCCGGGCTGCGGCTGCCCGCCACCCTGATCTTCGACTTCCCGACCCCCGACGCGCTCGCCCGGCACCTGCTCGCCGAGTTGGCGCCGGCGCCGGCCACGAACGGCGACGACGAGATCCGGCGGGCGCTCGCGGACATCCCGATCGGCCGCCTCCGCGACGCCGGGGTGCTGGACACCCTGCTGCACCTGGCCGGCCGGGCCGTCACCACCACGGAACCCGCGATCACGCTCGCCGCCCGCGACCGGGTCGACGACATCAGCATCGACGACATGGACCTCGACGCCCTCGTGCAGTTCGCCGACGACCTCGAGCGCTGAGCGCCCGGAAGGAAGAGCACCGTGCCGAACGGAACCAGCCCGACGCCCGCCGCACCCGACCGGGTCGTCACCGCGCTGCGCAACGCCCTGAAGGAGAGCGACCGGCTCCGCCGCCGCAACGAGGAGCTGACCGCGGAGCCCATCGCGATCGTCGGCATGGCCTGCCGGCTGCCCGGCGGCGTCACCTCACCGGAGCAGCTGTGGGACCTCGTGGACGCCGGGCGGGACACGGCCGGCGATTTCCCCACCGACCGGGGCTGGCCACTGGACCGGCTGTTCAGCGACGACCCGGACCTGCCGGGGACCTCATACGTCCGGCAGGGCGGCTTCCTGTACGACGCCGGTGACTTCGACCCCGCGTTCTTCGGAGTGTCCCCACGGGAGGCGCTCGCCATGGACCCGCAGCAGCGGCTGCTGCTGGAGACGTCGTGGGAGGCGATGGAACGCGCCGGCATTGACCCGGGCACCCTGCGCGGCAGCCGGACCGGCGTCTACGCCGGAATCATGTACCACGACTACGGCGCCCCGATGGATCAGGTGCCGCCGGACGTCGAGGCGTTCATCGGCACCGGCAACGCGGGCAGCGTGTTCTCCGGCCGGATCGCGTACACGTTCGGTTTCGAGGGCCCGGCGGTCACCGTCGACACTGCGTGTTCGTCGTCGCTCGTCGCGCTGCACCTGGCGGCGCAGGCCCTGCGCCAGGGCGAGTGCTCGCTCGCCCTGGCCGCCGGCGTCACCGTGCTGGCCACCCCGGACGTGTTCATCGGCTTCAGCCGCCAGCGCGGGCTTGCCCCGGACGGGCGGTGCAAGGCGTTCGCCGCGGCGGCCGACGGCACCGGCTGGGCGGAGGGCGCCGCCGTGCTCCTGGTCGAGCGACTCTCCGACGCCCAGCGCAACGGGCACCGGGTGCTGGGTGTGGTACGCGGCACCGCGGTGAACCAGGACGGCGCCTCCAGTGGCCTGACCGCGCCGAACGGGCCGTCGCAGCAGCGGGTGATCCGGCAGGCGCTGGCGGCCGCTCGGCTGTCGGCGGCGGACGTGGACGCGGTGGAGGCGCACGGCACCGGCACCCGGCTGGGCGATCCGATCGAGGCGCAGGCGATCCTGGCCACCTACGGGCAGGAACGCGACGGCGACCGGCCGCTCTATCTCGGGTCGCTGAAGTCGAACATCGGCCACGCCCAGGCCGCGGCCGGCGCCGCCGGGGTGATCAAGATGGTGCTGGCCATGCGCCACGGCCGGCTGCCCCGCACCCTGCACATCGACCAGCCGACGCCCGCCGTGGACTGGGACGCCGGCCGGGTCGAGCTGCTCACCGACGCCATCGCGTGGCCGGAGACCGGGCGTGCCCGCCGCTGCGCGATCTCGTCGTTCAGCGCCAGCGGCACGAACGCCCACGTGATCCTGGAGGCCGCGCCCGACGCCGCGGACGTCCCGCCGTCCGGCCCGGAGCCGGCCGTGGTGGCGTGGCCGGTGTCGGCCCGCTCGGCGCCGGCGCTGCGCGGCCAGGTGGACCGGCTGCGCGACCACATCGCCGCCGCGGACGTCTCCGGTGTGGACGTCGGCTTCTCCCTCGCCACGACCCGCCAGGCGTTCGCGCACCGCAGCGTGCTCCTCGGGCCGGGCGGCCGGGAGATCTCCGGTGTCCTGCCCTCTACCGGCACCGGTGACGTGGGTTTCCTGTTCGCGGGTCAGGGTTCGCAGCGGCTGGGGATGGCCCGGGCGCTGGCCGGGTCGTTCCCGGCGTTCCGGGCGGCGTGGGAGCAGGCGTGCGCGGAGGTGGACGCGGTCCTGGGGCGTTCGTTGGCCGCGGTGGTGTGGGGCGACGACGCCGAGCTGCTGGCGCGTACGGAGTTCGCGCAGCCGGCGCTGTTCGTGTTCGAGGTCGCGTTGTTCCGCCTGCTGGAGTCGTGGGGCGTGCGGCCCTCGGTGCTCGTCGGTCACTCGGTGGGGGAGATCGCCGCCGCGCACGTGGCGGGCGTGCTGTCGTTGCCGGACGCGGCCCGGCTGGTGGTGTCGCGGGGTGCGTTGATGCAGGCGCTGCCCGCCGGCGGGGTGATGCTGTCGGTGGCGTTGCCGGAGGCGGAGGTGGCCCGCTTCGACGATGTGTCGGTGGCCGCGGTCAACGGTCCGTCGTCGGTGGTGCTGTCCGGTGCCGGTGACCGGCTCGCCGCCATCGAGGCGGTGCTGCGGGACGAGGGTGTGCGGGTACGCCGGCTGCGGGTGTCGCACGCGTTCCACTCGTCGTTGATGGACCCGATGCTCGACGACTTCCGGGCGGTGGTGTCGCGGCTGACGTTCGGCCCGGCGCGGATCCCGTTCGTGTCCACGGCGGCCGGTGACTGGTCGGATCCCGGGTACTGGGTCGGTCACGTCCGGCAGACGGTGCGGTTCGCCGATGCCGTGGCGGCCTTGCCGCCGCTGCGGACCTGTCTCGAGATCGGCCCCGACGCCACGTTGACCGGGCTGGCCGGGCAGTCGGATGTGGCCGCGATCGCGTTGTGCGTCAAGGACCGGGACGAGGACGTCGCGGTCGTCGAAGGTGTGGCCCGGGCGTGGACGGTCGGCGTCGCCGTCAACTGGGCGGCGGTGAACGCCGGTGGCCGGGTGGTGGATCTGCCGACGTACGCGTTCCACCGGGAGCGGTACTGGCTGCTGAACCGGACCGGCGCCGCCGATCCGGCGGATCTGGGGCTGGCCGCCGCCGGGCATCCGTTGCTGGGTGCGGCGGTGGCGATGGCCGACGGTGGCCAGGTGGTGCTCACCGGGCGGGTCAGCCGCTCCGGGCAGTCGTGGCTGGCCGACCACCGGATCGCGGGCCGACTGCTGGTGCCGGGCACGGCGCTCGTCGAGATGGCGATCCGGGCCGGCGACGAGGCCGGCGTGGGCCGGGTCGACGAGTTGACCGTGCAGGCGCCGATGGTGCTGCCCGACTCGGGTGGGCTGCAGGTGCAGGTCGGCGTGGACGCCGACGGCCACGTCCGGATTCACTCCCGGCCGGATGACGAGCAGCCCTGGACGCTGCATGCCGCCGGGACGCTCGCCGAGGACACCGGGCCGTCGCCGGCCACCGGGCAGGCATGGCCGCCGCCGGGTGCGGAGCCGGTGGACCTGGACGGGTTCTACGAGCGGCTGGACGCGGCCGGTTCGGTCTACGGCCCGGCGTTCCGAAACGTGCGGACGGCGTGGCGATCGGGCAACGAGGTGTGGGCGGAGGTCGTCGCGCCCGCCGACCTGGACCTCGCCGGGTTCGGTATCCACCCGGCCGTGCTGGATGCCGCGTTGCACCCGGTCGCGCTGACCGGCGTCGGCGCCGGCCGCCCGATGGTGCCGTTCGCGTTCGACGGTGTGCGCCTGCACGCCACCGGCGCGCGGAGCCTGCGGGTGCACCTGACGGCCACCGGCGCGGACACACTCAGCCTCACCGCGACCGACCCGGCCGGCACGCCGGTCGTCGCCGTCGACGCGTTGACCCTGCGGCCGATCGCCGACCCCGCGGCCGCGCCGGTCGCCAACCTCTACCGGGTGCGGTGGACGCCGCTCGCGGCGACCGGCGGAAACGCCCCGGTCGTCGCCGCGCTGCCGGTCGGCGCCACGGACCTGTCCGCGCTGGCCGTGGACCCGGTGCCGGACCTCGTCATCGCGTACGTCGAACAGGCGATCGACCCGCGCGCCGCGGTCAACGACGTGGCCGGCCTGGCCCGCGCCTGGCTCGCCGACGCCCGCTTCGCCGACGCCCGCCTCGCCTTCGTCATCCGCTCCGGGGACCTGGCACACGCCGCCGCGGGCGGTCTCGTCCGCTCCGCGCAGGCCGAGCACCCGGGCCGCTTCGCGCTTGTGGAGAACGACCGGGCGAAGCTCACCGCCGAGGACATCGCCGAGGCGGTCGGGCGCGGCGAGGAGCACGTCCGCATCGGCGAGGCCGAGGTGCGCGCGCCGCGGCTGACGCCGGCCGGGCAGGGCGACACCCTCGAACCGCCGGCCGAGCGGCCGTGGCGGCTGGAGAGCACCGGCGCCGGCACCCTCGACGCGCTGCACCTGGCGCCCGCCGGCGCGGACGTCACCGGCCCGCTCGCCCCGGGCCACATCCGCGTCGAGGTCCGCGCCGCCGGGGTCAACTTCCGGGACGCGTTGATCGCCCTGGGCATGTACCCGGGCGAGGCCGCGCCCTGGCTCGGTGACGAGGGCGCCGGCGTGGTCACCGAGGTCGCCCCGGACGTCACCGGTCTCGCCGCCGGTGACCGGGTGCTGGGCCTGATCCCGCGCGCGTTCGGCACCCACGCGGTCGCCGACGCCCGCATGATCGTGCCGCTGCCGGCCGGGTGGTCGTTCGAGACCGGGGCATCGGTGGGCATCGTCTTCGCCACCGCGTGGATGAGCCTGGTGGAGATCGCCGCGGTGCGTCCGGGTGATGTGGTGCTGGTGCACGCGGGCGCCGGTGGGGTGGGCATGGCGGCGGTGCAGCTGGCCCGGCACCTGGGGGCGGAGGTCTTCGCGACGGCGAGCCCCGGCAAGTGGGACGTGCTGCGCGGACTCGGGTTGGACGACACGCACATCGGGTCGTCCCGGTCGCTGGAGTTCCGGGACCGGTTTCTGGCCGCGACCGGCGGCCGGGGCGTGGATGTGGTGCTCAACGCGCTGGCCGGCGAGTACGTGGACGCGTCGCTGGACCTGCTGCCCGGCGGCGGCCGATTCGTGGAGATGGGCCGCACCGACATCCGGGACCCGGCCGTGATCGCCGCCGACCGGCCGGGTGTGACGTACCGGGCGTTCGACCTCATCGAGGCCGGCCCGGCCGCGATCGGAACCATGCTCCGCCAGGTGGTCGAGCTGGTGACCGCCGGTGCGCTGCAGGTCCTGCCGGTGGCGTCGTGGGACGTGCGGCAGGCGCCGGAGGCGTTCCGGTTCGTCGCCCAGGCCCGCCACGTCGGCAAGGTGGTGCTGCGGGTACCGCCCGCCTGGGACCCGGACGGCACGGTCCTGGTCACCGGCGGCACCGGCACCCTGGGCGCGGCTCTGGCCCGGCACCTGGTGTCCGCGCGCGGGGTCCGCCGGCTGGTGCTGGCCGGGCGGCGGGGGCCGCAGGCGCCTGGCGCACCGGAGCTGCGGGCCGAGCTGGAGGCGGCCGGCGCCGAGGTGACGATCGTTGCCTGCGACGTCGCTGATCGTGATCAGGCCGCGGCGCTGCTGGCCGGACGGCGGCTGACCGCGGTGATCCACGTCGCCGGGGTGACCGACGACGCGGTGCTCGGGTCGCTGACACCGGAGCACGTCGACCGGGTGCTGCGGGCCAAGGCGGACGCCGCGTGGCACCTGCACGAGCTGACCGCGGGCCAGGATCTCGCCGCGTTCGTGCTGTACTCGTCCGCGTCCGGCATCGTCGGCACACCCGGGCAGGGCAACTACGCCGCGGCCAACGCGTACCTCGACGCGCTCGCCGCCCACCGCCGTGCCCGCGGCCTCCCCGCCGTCTCGCTGGCCTGGGGGCTGTGGGACGCGGAAAGCACGATCACCGGCAAGCTCGGCGACGCCGACCGGGCCCGCGTGCAGCGCTCCGGCGCGCGTCCCCTCACCACGGCCGAGGGACTGTCGCTGTTCGACGCGGCGCTGCGCCTCGACGAGCCGCTGGCCGTGCCGATCGGCCTCGACCTCGGCGCCCTGCGCGCGACCGCCGCCGCCGGCAAACCCGTGCCCGCGCTGTTCCGCGCGCTCGTCCGGCCCGCCACCCGCCGCGCGACCGCCGGCTCCACGGCGGCGCCGGACGGGCGGGAGTGGTTGCGGCGGGTGGAGTCGGTGTCCGGGGAGGAACGGCTCCGGCTGGTGGTGGAGCTGGTCCGGGAGCAGGCCGTGGCGGTGCTCGGATTCGGTGACGTGACCGGGGTTCCGGTGGACCGGCCGTTCCGGGAGGTGGGGTTCGACTCGCTGACCGGCGTCGAACTGCGAAACCGGTTGAACGCGGTGACCGGTCTGCGGCTGGCGGCGACGGCGGTGTTCGACCATCCGACGCCGGGTGAGTTGTCGGCGCACGTGATCACCCACCTCGATCCGGCCGACGAGAGCCGGGCGGTGCCCCGGATCCTCAACGACCTCGGACGGCTGGAGGCGGAACTCGCCGGCCTCGTCGCCGGGGACGCCGCACGCCTCGAGATCAGCCTGCGGCTGCGCACCATCCTCGCCCGCTGGGACGACACCCCGGACCGGCCCGCCGACGCGGTCGGTGACGTGGCGACCGCCACCGACGACGAACTGTTCAGCTTGCTCGACGACGAACTTCGCACTCCTGACGCGGCCCGGGACAGGTGACCATGAGCAACGAAGAGAAGCTCCGTTCGTACCTCAAGCGGGCCACCGCCGACCTGCGGGACGCGCGCCAGCGCCTCGCCGATCTGGAGGAACGCGACCAGGAACCGGTCGCGATCGTCGGCATGGCCTGCCGCTACCCGGGCGGCATCGCGTCCCCCGAGGACCTGTGGGACCTGGTCGCCGCCGGCCGGGACGCGATCGGCGGCTTCCCGGTGAACCGCGGCTGGGACCTCGACGCGCTCTACGACCCGGACCTGCGGACACCGGGCACCTCGTACGTCCGCGAGGGTGGCTTCCTGCACGACGCGGGCGAGTTCGACGCCGGCCTGTTCGGCATCTCCCCCCGCGAGGCACTGGCGATGGACCCGCAGCAGCGGATCCTGCTGGAGAGCTCCTGGGAGGCGCTGGAACGCGCCGGGATCGACCCCGGCACGTTGCGCGGCAGCGACACCGGCGTGTTCATCGGCGCCGGCCACCCGGGGTACGGCGCCAAGTTCGGCAGCACGCCGCAGGAACTCGAGGGCTACTCGATGACCGGCAAGGCGGCCAGCGTCATCACCGGGCGGATCAGCTACACGTTCGGGCTGGAGGGTCCGGCGGTCACGGTGGACACCGCGTGCTCGTCCTCGCTTGTCGCCCTGCACCTCGCGGTCCGCGCGCTGCGCCAGGGCGAGTGCTCGCTGGCGCTGGCCGGTGGGGTCACCGTGATGCCCTCGCCGGAACTGTTCGCCGAGTTCAGCCGGCAGCGCGGGCTGGCCCCCGATGGGCGCTGCAAGCCGTTCGCGGGTGCGGCGGACGGCACCGGCTGGGCCGAGGGTGTCGGTGTGCTGCTGGTGGAGCGGCTGTCCGACGCGCGGCGTAACGGGCATCGGGTGTTGGCGGTGGTGCGGGGTTCGGCGGTGAACCAGGATGGTGCGTCGAACGGGTTGACCGCGCCGAACGGTCCGTCGCAGCAGCGGGTGATCCGGCAGGCGCTCGCCAGCGCCGGGCTCGCCTCCAACCAGGTGGACGCGGTGGAGGCGCACGGCACCGGCACGACGCTTGGCGACCCGATCGAGGCGCAGGCGTTGCTCGCGACGTACGGGCAGGGCCGCGAGCCGGACCGGCCGCTCTGGCTCGGCTCGCTCAAGTCGAACATCGGGCACGCCCAGGCGGCGGCGGGCGTCGGCGGCGTGATCAAGATGGTGCTGGCGCTCCGCCACGGCTTGCTGCCCCGCACCCTGCACGTCGACGAGCCGACGCCCCGCGTCGACTGGGCGTCCGGCGCGGTGTCCCTGTTGACCGAGGCCCGTCCCTGGCCGGCCGGTGACCGCACCCGGCGTGCCGCGGTCTCGTCGTTCGGCGTGAGCGGCACCAACGCCCACGTGATCGTGGAGGAGGCCCCCGACGAGGAGGCCCCCGAGGAGGCAGCAGTCGCACCGGCGCGGGTCGGCGGCGGGATGCTGCCCTGGGTGCTGTCCGCCCACGATCCCGAGGCGGTGCTCGCCCAGGCGCAACGACTGCGTGCGGCCGCGGCGACGGCCGCGCCGGACGCCGTGGCCCGCACCCTGGCGCGGGGCCGCGCGGTGCTCGGCCGGCGCGCGGTGGTCGTCGGATCGACCCGGGAAGAGCTGCTGTCCGGCCTGGGCACTGTCGTTCCCGGGGGTGGCATCGCGGAGGCGGCGTCGCGTCCGGTGTTCGTGTTCCCGGGTCAGGGTGCGCAGTGGGCCGGGATGGGTGTGGAGTTGGCGGAGGCGTTTCCGGTGTTCGCGGATGCGTTGGCGGAGTGTGCGGAGGCGTTGCGGCCGGTGGTGGGTTGGGATCTGCGCAGCGAGCTCGCAGGTGATCTGTCGCGGGTGGATGTGGTGCAGCCGGCGTCGTGGGCGGTGATGGTGTCGCTGGCCCGGTTGTGGGAGTCGTTCGGTGTCACACCGGCGGCGGTGATCGGTCACTCGCAGGGTGAGATCGCCGCGGCCGTGGTCGCCGGTGCGTTGTCGCTCGCCGACGGTGCCCGGGTGGTCGGCCTGCGCAGCAGGGTGATCGCTTCCCGGTTGGCCGGTAAGGGTGCGATGGCATCGGTGGCTCTGCCGGTGGATGAGGTGCGGGCGGTGCTGCCCGATGGTGTCGCGGTCGCGGCGGTGAACGCGGCGGAGTCGGTGGTGGTGTCCGGTGATCCGGCGGGTGTCGACGCTCTGGTCGCCGGTTGGGATGCCGCTGGGGTGCGGGTGCGGCGGGTCGCGGTGGATTACGCGTCGCACTCGTCGCACGTCGAGGTGCTGCGTGCGGATCTGGTCGAGGCGCTCGCCGGGATCGAGCCGCGGCGGTCGCGGGTGCCGTTCTATTCGACGGTGACCGGGGGTGTGCTCGACACGGCGACGATGGATGCCGGGTACTGGTACCGGAACCTGCGCCAGACTGTCGAGTTCGCGGCGACGGTCGAGGTGTTGCGGGCCGACGGGTTCGACACGTTCATCGAGTGCAGCTCACATCCGGTGTTGACGGTGGGTGTTCCGGAGGCGGTCGGCTCGTTGCGCCGCGACGACGGTGGTGCCCGTCGGTTCGTGACCAGCCTGGGTGAGGCGTACGTCGTCGGGGTGCCGGTGGACCTCCGGTCGTTGGTGGGGGAGGGGCCACTGGCCGAGCTGCCCACGTACGCCTTCCAGCGCCGGCACTACTGGCTCGTCCCGGCCGAGGCGGCGACGAGCGGCGGCGACGACGACGGCTTCTGGACGGCCGTCGAGAACGGGGACGTGGCCGCCCTGGCCGGCTCGCTGGCGACCGCCGAGGACGACCTGCGGCGGGTGCTGCCCGCCCTGACCGGATGGCGCCGCCGCCGGCAGGAGCAGGCCACGCTCGACTCCTGGCGCTACCGCATCGACTGGCGTCCGGTCACCGTCACCGGCCCCGGCACCCTCACCGGCGCCTGGCTTGTCGTCATCCCGGCGGGCCCCACCCAACCGTGGGCCGCGGAGGCCGTACGCGCCCTCCGCGACGCCGGTGCCGACGTCACCGAGTTGGTGCTCGACGCCGCCACCGCCGACCGCGCCGCCCTCGGCGGCGACCTCGCCGGACGGGACGGCCTGACCGGCGTCCTGTCCCTCCTCGCCCTCGACGAGCACCCGCTGCCGGACCACCCGGCCGTCACCGCCGGGTACGCCGCGAACCTCGCGCTCGCCCAGGCGATGGCCGACGCCGGCACCGGGGCCCGCCTGTGGTGCGCCACCCGGGGCGCCGTCGCCGCGACCCCCGGCGAACGACCCGCCAGCGCGTCGCAGTCCGCGCTGTGGGGGCTTGGCAGGGCCGTCGCCCTGGAACACTCCGACCTCTGGGGTGGCCTGATCGACCTGACCGCCACACCCGACGCGGACGCCCGCGACCGGCTCACCGCGGTCCTCGCCGGCCTCGGCGATGAGGACCAGGTGGCGCTGCGGCCCACCGGCGTCCTGGCCCGCCGGATGGTCCGTGCGCCGCTGCACGGCGCGACGCCGGGCCGCACCTGGCGTCCCGACGGGACCGTCCTGGTCACCGGTGGGACCGGCGCGCTCGGCGCCCATGTCGCCCGGTGGCTGGCCCGGGCCGGCGTACCGCACCTGCTGCTCCTCAGCCGCCGGGGAGCCGACGCGCCCGGCGCCGCGGAACTGCGCCGCGAACTCACCGCGCTCGGCACCGAGGTCACCCTCGCGGCCTGCGACATCACCGACCGCCACCAGCTCGCCGCGCAGCTCGACGCCATCCCGGCCGACCGCCCGCTGACCGCCGTCGTGCACACCGCCGCGGTGCTCGACGACGGCATGGTCGACGCGCTGAGCCCCGCCCGCGCCGACCGGGTGCTGCGGGTCAAGGCCCTGGGCGCCGTACACCTGCACGAGCTGACCCGGCACCTCGACCTCTCCGCCTTCGTACTCTTCTCGTCGTTCTCCGCCACCTTCGGCACGCCGGGCCTCGGCAACTACGCGCCCGGCAACGTCTTCCTCGAAACCCTCGCCGCGCAGCGCCGCGCGGACGGCCTGCCCGCCACCGCCGTCGCCTGGGGCACCTGGGCCGGCGCCGGGATGGCCGAGGGTGCCGTCGGTGACCGGGCACGGCGGCACGGCATCTTCGAGATGTCCGCCGACGCCGCCACCCGGGCTCTGCAGCAGTCCCTCGACCACGACGAGACCTGTCCGATCGTGATCGACCTGCGGTGGGACCGGTTCGCCGTGGTCTTCACCTCGGAACGGCCCAGCCGGCTGCTCGACGAGATCCCGGAGGCCCGGGCGGCGTTCACCACCGTCGAGGTGCCGGAGGCAGAAGAGACCGGGACGCTGACCCGGCGGCTGCGGACCCTGTCGCCGGAGGCGCAGACCCGCGAGCTGACCGAGCTGGTCCGGGTCAACGCCGCGCTGGTGCTCGGCCACGACGGGCCCGCCACGATCGACCCCCGGCACGCGTTCCGGCAGATCGGCTTCGACTCGCTGACCGCCGTCGAGCTGCGCAACCGGCTCAACGGCCTGACCGGGCTCCAACTGCCCGCCACCCTGGTGTTCGACTACCCGACGCCCCGGGTGCTCGCCGAGCACCTGCGGACCGCCCTGACCGGCGGCGACCACACGCCGGAGTCGGCCGCCGCCGTGCACACCGGCGCGGAGGACCCGATCGTCATCGTCGGGATGGCCTGCCGCCTGCCCGGCGGGGTCGCCTCGCCGGACGACCTGTGGCGGCTCGTCGATTCCGCGGGCGACGCGATCACCCCGATGCCCACCGGCCGCGGCTGGGACGTCGACGGCCTGTACGACCCGGACCCCGACGCGCCCGGCCGCACGTACGTCCGGGTCGGAGGTTTCCTGCACGACGCGGACCGCTTCGACAGCGACTTCTTCGGCATCTCCCCGCGCGAGGCGCTCGCCATGGACCCGCAGCAGCGGCTCCTGCTCGAGGTCGGCTGGGAGTTGTTCGAGAACGCCGGCATCGACCCGGAGACCCTGCGGGGCAGCCGGACCGGCGTGTTCGCCGGGCTCACCCACCACAACTACGGCATCACCGACCCCGGCGTGCCGGTGCCGGCGGGGCTCGAGGGCTACCGGATGACCGGCAGCACCGCGAGTGTCGCGTCCGGCCGCATCGCGTACACGTTCGGCTTCGAGGGCCCGGCCGTCACGGTGGACACCGCGTGCTCGTCGTCGCTGGTCGCCCTGCACCTCGCGGCCCAGGCGCTGCGCAGCGGCGAGTGCGCGATGGCGATCGCCGGCGGTGTCACCGTGATGTCCTCCCCGGCCGCGTTCACCGAGTTCAGCCGTCAGCGCGGCCTGGCCCCCGACGGGCGCTGCAAGCCGTTCGCCGAGTCCGCCGACGGGTTCGGGCTCGCCGAGGGGATCGGGCTGCTGCTGGTCGAGCGGCTTTCTGACGCGCGGCGTAACGGGCATCGGGTGTTGGCGGTGGTGCGGGGTTCGGCGGTGAACCAGGATGGTGCGTCGAACGGGTTGACCGCGCCGAATGGTCCGTCGCAGCAGCGGGTGATCCGGGAGGCGTTGGCCGATGCGGGTCTGTCCGCTGCCGAGGTGGACGCGGTGGAGGCGCACGGCACGGGTACCACGCTTGGTGACCCGATCGAGGCGCAGGCGCTGCTGGCCACGTACGGGCAGGACCGCGACCCGGACCGGTCGCTCTGGATCGGCTCGCTGAAGTCGAACATCGGGCACACCCAGGCCGCCGCCGGTGTGGCCGGCGTGATCAAGATGGTCCAGGCCATGCGGCACGGCACCCTGCCGAAGTCGCTGCACGTCGACGCGCCCTCCTCGCACATCGACTGGTCCGCCGGCGGGGTGACAGTGCTCGACGAGGCCCGGCCCTGGCCGCAGACCGGTGCGCCGCGCCGCTTCGGCGTCTCGTCATTCGGCATCAGCGGCACGAACGCCCACATCCTGTTCGAGCAGCCAGAGCCCGCGACGACTCCGGCCGAGCAGCCGGCGGCCGCTGTCGTGCCGTGGGTGCTCTCCGCGCGCGGCGGCCGGGCCTTGCAGGCCCAGGCGACCCAGCTCCGTGAGCACCTGGCGGACGCGGACCCGGCCGCCGTCGCGCGGTCACTGGTCCGCACCCGGGCGCAGCTGAGCCACCGCACCGTCGTGGTGGGCGCGGACCTGCCCGAGCTCGTCGCCGGCCTGGACCGGGTCGCCGCCGGAGTCGCCGACATCGTCGGTACGGCGAGCGCGGCCTCGCCCGACCGTCCGGTGTTCGTGTTCCCGGGTCAGGGTGCGCAGTGGGCCGGGATGGGTGTGGAGTTGGCGGAGGCGTTTCCGGTGTTCGCGGATGCGTTGGCGGAGTGTGCGGAGGTGTTGCGGCCGGTGGTGGGTTGGGATCTGCTGGCCGAGTTGTCGGGTGATCTGTCGCGGGTGGAGGTGGTGCAGCCGGCGTCGTGGGTGGTGATGGTGTCGCTTGCCCGGTTGTGGGAGTCGTTCGGGGTGACACCGGCGGCGGTGGTCGGCCACTCGCAGGGGGAGATCGCGGCGGCCGTGGTCGCCGGTGCGTTGTCGCTCGAAGACGGTGCCCGGGTGGTCGGCCTGCGGAGCAGGGTGATCGCGTCACGGTTGGCCGGTAAGGGTGCGATGGCATCGGTGGCTCTGCCGGTGGATGAGGTGCGGGCGGTGCTGCCCGATGGTGTCGCGGTCGCGGCGGTGAACGCGGAGTCGTCGGTGGTGATCTCGGGGGACCCGGGGGAGGTCGATGCGCTGGTCTCGGCGTGGGATGCCGCTGGGGTGCGGGTGCGTCGGGTGGCGGTGGATTACGCGTCGCACTCGTCGCAGGTGGAGGTGCTGCGTGCGGATCTGGTCGAGGCGTTGGGTGGGATTGAGCCGCGGGGGTCGCGGGTGCCGTTCTATTCGACGGTGACCGGGGGTGTGCTCGACACGGCGACGATGGATGCCGGGTACTGGTATCGGAATCTGCGCCAGACTGTGGAGTTCGCCGCGACGGTGGAGGTGTTGCGGGCCGACGGGTTCGACACCTTCATCGAGTGCAGCTCACACCCGGTGTTGACCCTCGGCATTCCGGAGGCGGTCGGGTCGTTGCGCCGCGACGACGGTGGTGCCCGCCGCTTCGTGACCAGCCTGGCTGAGGCGTACGTCGCCGGGGTGCCTGTGGACTTCCGGTCGTTGGTGGGGGAGGGGCCACTGGCCGACCTGCCCACGTACCCGTTCCAGCGGGAGAGCTACTGGCTGCGGGCCGAACCGGCCGAAACCCCGGCGAGCGCCCGGGACGACGTCGAGGCGAAGTTCTGGGAGGCGGTCGAACGCGAGGACCTGGAGTCCCTGGCCGACTCGCTCAGCGCCGGTCCGGACGACCTCGAACGGGTGCTGCCGGCCCTGTCCGGCTGGCGTCGCCGGCACCGCGAGCACAGCACCATCGACTCCTGGCGCTACCGCATCGACTGGCGGCCGCTGCCCGGCGCCGTCACGCCGCCGCTCACCGGCGCCGTCCTGGTCGTCGCGCACCGGGCGGAGCCGGCCGGCGACGCGCTCGCCGCGCACCTGGCGGCCGGCGGTGCCGACGTGCACCGCCTCGACGTCACCGCCGGGGACCTGGACCGTGCCGTGCTCACCGCCCGGATCGGCGAGCTGGCCGCCGCCGGGACCACGATCGGCCGGGTGGTCGGTCTGTGGGCGCTGGACGAGACTGCCCACCCGGAGCACCCCTGCCTCAGCGTCGGCGCCGTCGGCAGCCTCCACCTGCTGCAGGCCCTGCACGAACTGGGAATCGAGGCGCCGCTGTGGCTCCTCACCCGGGGCGCGGTCAGCACCGGCGGCGGCGAGCCGGTCACCGCGCCCGGCCAGGCGCAGGTGTGGGGCTGGGGCCGGGTCGCCGCGCTGGAGCACCCCCGCCTCTGGGGCGGCCTCATCGACCTACCCGAGCACCTCGACGACCGGGCGCTGCGCCAGGTCGCACGGGCGCTCACCGCGCCGGACGGCGAGGACCAACTGGCCGTCCGGCCGGGCGGCACGTTCGTCCGCCGGCTCGCCCGGGCGCCGCTGGCCGGGCGTACCCCGACGCGGCCCTGGCAGCCGCGCGGGACCGTCCTGGTGACCGGCGGCGTCGGCGGGATCGGCAGCCACCTCGCCCGGTGGCTCGCCCGCAACGGCGCCGAGCACCTGGTGCTGATCAGCCGCCGTGGCACCGACGCGATCGGCGCGCCCCAGTTGGCCGCCGCGATCACCGAGCTGGGCGCCCGGGTGACTGTCGCCGCCTGCGACATCACCGACCGGGACGCGCTCGACGGCCTGGTCGGCGGCCTGCGCGACGCCGGAGAGAAGATCACCGCCGTGGTGCACGCCGCCGCGCACATCGGCCTCGGCTCGCTCGCCGACCTCGACGCGGCCACGCTCGCCGAGATCTGCCGCGCCAAGGTCGTCGGCGCCCAGCACCTCGACGAGATCTTCGCCGGGGCCGACCTGGACGCGTTCCTGCTGTTCTCGTCGATCGCCGGGTTCTGGGGCAGCGGCGACCACGGCGCGTACGCCGCCGCCAACGCCCACCTCGACGCGATCGCCGAACGCCGCCGCGCGAACGGTTCCGCCGCCGCCTCGATCGCCTGGGGCATCTGGGACGCCGCCAACGACTGGGACGAGCGGAACACCCGCATCCGGACCCTCAAGAACGAGAAGTCCAGCCGGCACGGCCTGCCGTTGCTCGACCCCGGCCCGGCGTTCACGGCGCTCCAGCAGATCGCCGGCCACGACGAGACAGTCGTCGCCGTCGCCGACGTCGAATGGGACCGGTTCACCGCGCTGTTCACCATGGCCCGCGGCAACCGCCTCCTCGCCGACCTTCCGGAGGCGCAGATCGCCGCCGACGAACCTACCGGCGGCGACGCGGCCGAGGGCACCGGCGAGTTCGCCGCGAAACTGTCCGGCCGGCCCCGGGTGGAGCAGCAGCACCTGGTGCTCGACCTGATCCGGGCGCAGGCCGCGGCGGTGCTCCGCCACGGTGGCGGCGCCGAGGCGATCGACACCGGGCGCGCCTTCCGCGACATGGGGTTCGACTCGCTGACCGCCGTCGAGCTGCGCAACCGGCTGCGGACGGCGACCGGCCTCACCCTGCCCGCCACCCTCGTCTTCGACCACCCGACACCGGCCGAACTGGCCGCCCAGCTTGTCGACCGGCTGGTGCCGGACCAGGACTGTCATCCGATGCTCGGCTCCCTGTCGGCGATGGAGGCGGCACTGGGCGCCACACCGCCCGACCCGGAGACCGGCGCACTGATCGCCAAGCGCCTGCAGAGCCTGGTCTGGAGCATCACCGGCACGAACGGCGACCACGCGGTCGCCCGGGAGACCGCCGTGGACGTGTCGTCCGCATCCGCCGACGAACTGTTCGACCTGATCGACCGGGGCCTCACCACCCCCTGAGCGCCGCCCGGCACGAGCCCTCGCACCGAACTGGAGAAGACCATGTCGGACACCCCTACGTCGGCGAACGAACAGAAGCTCCTCGGCTATCTGCGCAAGGTCACCACTGACCTGCAGCAGGCCCAGGCCCGGCTGCGCGCCGCGGAGGACCGCGACCAGGAACCCGTCGCGATCGTCGCCATGGCCTGCCGCTTCCCCGGTGGTGTCCGCGACCCCGAGGACCTGTGGCGACTGCTCGGCGACGGCGGTGACGCGGTCTCGGCGTTCCCCGCCGACCGGGGCTGGGACCTGGCCGCCCTGCACGACGACGACCCGGACGCGGAGGGCCGCACGTACGTCGAGCGCGGCGGTTTCCTGGACGACGCCGGCCGGTTCGACCCGGCGCTGTTCGGCATCTCCCCGCGCGAGGCCCTCGCCATGGACCCGCAGCAGCGGCTCGTGCTGGAGACCACGTGGGAGGTGTTCGAGCGGGCCGGCATCGACCCACTGTCGGTACGGGGCCAGCGGATCGGCACCTTCCTCGGTGCGAACCCGCTCGACTACCGCTCCGGGGTCACCGAGGTGCCGGCCGGTTTCGAGGGGCACCTGATGACCGGCGCGGCGGCGAGCGTGGTCTCCGGGCGGGTGGCGTACACGTTCGGCCTGGAGGGTCCGGCCATCACCCTCGACACGGCGTGCTCGTCGTCGCTCGTGGCACTGCACCTGGCGACGCAGGCGCTGCGCCAGGATGACTGCACGCTGGCCGTCGCCGGCGGTGTGGCGGTGATGTCGACGCCCGCCGAGTTCGTCGGGTTCAGCCGGCAGCGCGGGTTGTCCCGCGACGGCCGCTGCCGGGCCTTCTCGGCCGACGCCGACGGCATGGGGCTCGGCGAGGGCGTGGCCGTGCTGCTCGTCGAGCGGCTCTCCGACGCCCGCCGCCACGGGCACCCGGTGCTCGCCGTCGTCCGCGGTTCCGCGATCAACCAGGACGGCGCCTCCAACGGCCTCACCGCGCCCAGCGGCCCGGCCCAGCTGCGCGTGATCGAGGCCGCGCTGGCCGACGCCCGGCTCGCCCCGGACCAGGTCGACGCGGTCGAGGCGCACGGCACCGGCACCCGGCTCGGCGACCCGATCGAGGCGCAGGCCCTGCTCGCCGCGTACGGCCGGACCCGCCCCGCCGACCGGCCTCTGTGGATCGGGTCGCTCAAGTCCAACATCGGTCACGCCCAGGCCGCCGCCGGTGCCGGCGGGGTGATCAAGATGGTCCAGGCGATCCGGCACGGTGTGCTGCCCCGCACCCTGCACGCCGAGGTCCCCACCCCCGAGGTGGACTGGAGCAGCGGTGCGGTCCGGCTGCTCACCGACGAGGTGCCGTGGCCCGGCTCGGGCCGACCGCGCCGCGCCGGCGTCTCCGCGTTCGGCATGAGCGGCACCAACGCCCACCTCATCCTGGAACAGGCCGAGAGCGCACCCGAGGCGCCGCCGGTGACGCCGGCCTTCGGCGAGCCGGTCGCCTGGGTCGTCTCCGGCCGTACCGCGGAAGCCCGCCGCCGCCAGGCCGCCCGCCTGCACGACTACCTCGCCGGCGCCGGCGCCGGCGCCGAGCTGGCCGGCGCCGAGCTGGCTACCGCCGGCGCTGACTCGGCCGCCGCCGACCTGGCCGACGTCGATCCGGCCGATGTCGGCTGGTCGCTGGCCACCACCCGGGCCGCGCTCGAGCACCGGGCCGCGGTGATCGGCACCGGCCGGGCGGAGCTGCTCGCCGGTCTGGCCGCGATCGCCGACCCGGCGTCCGCCCCGGCCGCCGACACGACGCTCAGCGGGGCGGCCGTGGCCGGCGCGGGACGGCCGGTCCTGGTCTTCCCCGGACAGGGCGCCCAGTGGACCGGCATGGCGGTCGAGCTGGCCGCGGCGTACCCGTCGTTCGCGGCGTCCCTGCGTGCCTGCGCGGACGCGCTGCGCCCGCACGTGGACTGGGACCTACTGACCGAGCTTGGCGGCGACCTCACCCGGGTCGACGTGGTGCAGCCCGCCTCGTGGGCGGTGATGGTGTCGCTGGCCGCGCTGTGGCGCGAGCACGGCGTCGAGCCGGCCGCTGTCGTCGGCCATTCCCAGGGCGAGATCGCCGCTGCCGTGGTGGCCGGCGCGTTGACGCTCGCGGACGGCGCCCGGATCGTCGCCCGCCGGAGCCGCGTCATCGCCGAGCGGCTCGCCGGCCACGGCGCCATGGGCTCGGTCGCGCTCGGCCAGGCGGAGGTGGCGCAGCGGCTGGCCCCGTGGGCGGGCCGACTCGGCGTCGCGGTGGTCAACGGCAGCCGTTCCACAGTCGTCGCCGGCGAGCCCGCGGCGCTCGACGAGTTCCTCACCGCGGCGGCTGCCGACGGCATCCGCACCCGGCGCCTGCCGGTCGACTACGCCTCCCACTCGCCGGCTGTCGACACGATCCGGCCGGAGCTGCTGGCCGAGCTCGGCGAGATCCGCCCCCGGGCGACCACCGTCCCGCTCTGGTCCACCGTGCAGCCCGGACCGATCGACACCCTGATGGACGCCGACTACTGGGTCCGCAACCTGCGGCAGACTGTCGAGTTCGAGGCCGTCACCAGGCTGCTGCACGACGCCGGGCACACGGTGTTCATCGAGGTCAGCGCGCACCCGGTGCTCACCGGCGCGATCGAGGAGACGGCCGGGACCGACGTGGTCACGGTGGGCTCCCTGCACCGCGGCGACGGCGGCCGGGCCCGCTTCCTCGCGGCGCTGGCCGAGGCGCACGTGCACGGCGTCGCGGTCGACTGGGCGCCCTCCTTCCCGGGCCGGCGGAGGGTGCCGCTGCCCACGTACGCGTTCCAGCACAAGCACTACTGGCTCGAATCGCCCGCCCCCACCGCCCGGCCCACCGTCACCGGCGACGCCGAGGTGGACCGCTTCTGGGCCGCCGTCAACGGCCGTGACGTCGCCGCCGTCGCCGGCATGCTGAAGGTCGGTGACACCGAGACCCTCGGCGGTGTGGTGGACGCGATGTCCGGCTGGCACCGCGAGCGCGGCCGACGCGCCGCCCTGGACGACCTCCGCTACCGCGTCGACTGGCGGCCGGCCGGCGCCGTGGCACCCGGTGCGCTGACCGGCACCTGGCTGATGGTCGTGCCGGAGCCGGCCGCGGACGGCGAGTTCGCCACCGGGGTCGCCGCCGCACTGCGCGACGCCGGCGCCGACGTCGTCACGCTCACCGTCGCGCCGGCCGACGCCGACCGCGGCAAGCTCGCCGTCCGGCTCGCCGAGACCCTCGGCGACGGCACCGGCCTCGGCGGTGTGCTCAACCTCTGGGCGCTGGAGACCGCCGACCACCCCGACCGCCCCGGCGTCCCCGTCGCCGGCGCCGGGACGATGTGCCTGTTGCAGGCGCTCATCGACTCCGGCCTGCCGGGCCCGCTGTGGTGCGTCACCCGGGGCGGCGTCGCGGTGGACGACGCCGACCCGCTGGCCGACCCCGTGCAGGCGCAGCTCTGGGGCATCGGCCGGGTCGCCGCGCTGGAGAACGCCCGCCTCTGGGGCGGTCTGGTGGACCTGCCCGCCGTGGCGGACGCCGGACAGCTCGCCGGAGCGTTGCGCCGCACCGACGGCGAGGACCAGCTCGCGGTACGCGGCGAGCGTGTCCTCGCCCGCCGGATGGTCCGCGACCGGCTCCCCGACCGCCCGCCGGTACGGGAGTACCGCCCGCGCGGCACCGTCCTGATCACCGGCGGCACCGGCGCGCTCGGCCGGCTGCTCGCCCGCTGGCTGGCCGGCAACGGCGCCGAGCACCTGGTGCTCACCAGTCGCCGTGGCCCGGACGCGCCGGGCGCCCGGGAGCTCGCCGCCGAACTGGGCGAGCTCGGGGTGCGCGTCACGAACGCTGCCTGCGACATCACCGACTACGACGAGCTGTCCGCGGTGGTCCACCAGGTGACCGCGGACGGGCCGCCGATCACCGCCGTCGTGCACACCGCCGCGCACATCGACCTCGGCTCGCTCGAGGAGACGACGATGGAGCAGTACGCCGACACGTACGCCGCGAAGGTGGCCGGCGCGGAGAACCTGGACCGGCTGTTCGCCGCCGACACCCTCGACGCGTTCGTGCTGTACTCGTCGATCGCCGCGTTCTGGGGCAGCGGCTACCACGGCGCGTACGCGGCCGCCAACGCCCATCTCGACGCGCTCGCCCACCGCCGCCGGGCCCGCGGACTCACCGCCACCTCGGTGGCCTGGGGCGTCTGGCGACCGGTGGACATCCAGGAGAGCTACGTCGCCGAGCGGATGGCGATCAGTGAGCGGGCCCAGGCCCAGGGCCTGCCGTTCCTGGAGCCGGACCTGGGGGTGGCGGCGCTGATGCAGGCGCTGGACAACGACGACACGTACGTGGCGCTGGCCAACATCGAGTGGGAACGCTTCGTCTCGCTGTTCACCATGGCGCGGCCCACGCACCTGCTGGACGAGCTGCCCGAGGCGGTCCAGGCCCTACGCCGGCAGAACGAGCCCGCCGAACCGGACGAGGCCGCCGACGCGTCACCGCTGCTCCGGCAGCTCACCGGCATGCCTCCCGCCGACGCCCAGCGGCACCTGGTGGACCTGGTCCGGGACCACGCCGCCGCCGCGCTCGGCCACGACGGCACCGGTGAGGTGGCGGCGTCGCGGGCCTTCAAGGACCTCGGGTTCGACTCGCTGACCTCGGTCGACCTCCGGAACCGGCTGGGCCGGGCGACCGGCCTGCGGTTGCCGGCCAGCCTGGTGTTCGACCACCCGACCCCGGCGGCCATCGCCGCCCTGCTCCAGCGGGAACTGCTGGCGGAGACCCTGGTCACCGCCGAATCGCTGCACGCCCAGATCGACCGGCTGGAGACCGCGCTCGGCGGCGTGACGCTCGACGACCTGGAACGCGGCCCGCTGGCCGACCGGCTGCGCGGGCTCCAGGAGCGGTGTGCCGGCCAAGCGGCGGCCGGCGCCTCCGTCGCCCAACGGCTGGAGTCGGCCTCCGATGACGAGATGTTCGATTTCATCCGGCGTGAGCTGGGCCGTTCCTGACTCGGCGGGCCCCCGTACGACCTCTCAGACGACACCCTCGGCGACCTTCGCGGGAGACACCAGTGGCAAGCAACGAAGACACCCTCCGTGACTACCTCCGGTGGGTCACCGCCGACCTGCACGAGGCCAAGCAACGGCTCCGGACCCTCGAGGACGCGGCCCACGAGCCGATCGCGGTGATCGGCATGGCCTGCCGCTTCCCCGGCGGGGTGGCCTCACCGGAGGAGCTCTGGCGGATGGTGCTCGACGGGCAGGACGCGGTCTCCGGCTTCCCGGTCGACCGCGGCTGGGACGTCGACGGCCTCTACGACCCCGACCCGGACGCGCCCGGCAAGTCGTACGTGCGCCACGGCGGTTTCCTGCACGACGCCGCGCAGTTCGACCCCGACCTGTTCGGCATCTCGCCGCGCGAGGCCCTCGCCATGGACCCGCAGCAGCGGCTGCTGCTGGAGACCTCCTGGGAGGTGTTCGAGCGGGCCGGCATCGATCCGCAGTCGGTGCGGGGACGCCGGATCGGCACGTTCATCGGCGCGAACCGCCCGGACTACGCGAACAACCTCGCCCGCGTGCCGGACGGCATGGAGGGGCACCTGCTCACCGGCAGCAACGCCAGCGTGGTCTCCGGGCGCATCGCGTACACCTTCGGGTTGGAGGGGCCGGCGGTCACGCTGGACACCGCGTGTTCGTCGTCGCTCGTCGCCGTGCACCTGGCGAACCTGGCGCTGCGGCACGGTGACTGCGGCATGGCGCTGGCCGGCGGTGCCGCGGTGCTGTCCGGCCCGGAGGGTTTCGTGGCGTTCAGCCGCCAGCGCGGGCTCTCCAAGGACGGCCGCTGCAAGGCGTTCGGCGCGGGCGCCGATGGGCTCGGCCTCGCCGAGGGCATCGGTGTCCTGCTGCTGGAACGGCTCTCCGACGCCCGCCGCAACGGGCACCCGGTGCTCGCCGTGGTCCGGGGTTCCGCGGTCAACCAGGACGGCGCCAGCAACGGGCTGAGCGCGCCGAACGGGCCGGCCCAGCAGCGGGTGATCCGCCAGGCCCTGACCAACGCCCGGCTCACCGCGAGCAACGTCGACCTGGTGGAGGCGCACGGCACCGGCACCACGCTGGGCGACCCGATCGAGGCGCACGCGTTGCTGGCCACGTACGGGCAGGACCGCCCGGCCGGCCGTCCGCTGCACCTGACCTCCTTCAAGTCGAACATCGGCCACGCTCAGGCGGCCGCCGGTGTCGCGGGTGTGATCAAGACCGTGCTCGCCCTCCAGCACGGCGTGCTGCCCCGGACCCTGCACGCCGACGAGCCGTCGCCGCACATCGACTGGACCGCGGGCGACGTCTCGCTGGTCACCGAGTCGGCGCCGTGGCCGGAGACCGGCGAACCGCGCCGCGCCGGCGTGTCGTCGTTCGGCATCAGCGGCACGAACGCGCACGTCATCCTCGAACAGGCCGGCAGCGACGACGTCGCGGACGAGCCGGACGCCGGCCCGCCCGCGCCGGCCGTGGGTGGGGGAGTGGTGCCGTGGCCGCTGTCCGCGAAGACCGCCGACGGCGTCCAGGCCCAGGCCACCCGGCTGCTCGACCGTCTGCACGACGATCCGAAGTGGACTCCGGCGGGCGTCGCCCGGTCCCTGGCCGAGCACCGGGCGAAACTGGAGCACCGGGCGGTGGCCGTCGGCGCCGACCGGGACACGCTGCTGTCCGGCCTGCGGGCGGTGGCCGGCGCAACCGCCGCGGCCGAGGCGGTGTCCGGTGCCGGCGTACGCGGCGACCGTGCCGTGTTCGTGTTCCCCGGTCAGGGCGCGCAGTGGTCCCGGATGGGCCTGGACCTCGCGGCCGCGTTCCCGGTGTTCGCCGACGCGCTGCGCGAATGCGCCGACGCGCTGCGCGAGGTGACCGACTGGGACCTGCCCGAGGCCCTGGCCGGCGACCTCGCCGACGTCGACGTCGTGCAGCCGGCGTCGTGGGCGGTGATGGTGTCGCTCGCACGGTTGTGGGAGTCGTTCGGCGTCAGCCCGGCCGCGGTCATCGGGCACTCCCAGGGCGAGATCGCCGCCGCGGTGGTGTGCGGCGCGCTGTCGGTCGCCGACGGGGCCCGGGTGGTCGCGCTGCGCAGTCGGATCATCCGCGAGCGGCTGGCCGGCTCCGGTGCCATGGCCTCCGTCGCGCTCTCCGCCGACGAGGCACGGGACCGCCTGGCCGGGTACGCCGGGACGGTCGCGGTCGCCGCCGTCAACGGCCCCCGCTCGGTGGTGCTCTCCGGCGAGCCCGCCGCGATCGACGAGGTCACCGCCGCGCTGGCGGCCGACGGCGTGCGCGTCCGGCGGGTCCCGGTGGACTACGCCTCCCACTCGCCGCAGGTGGCCGCCCTGGAAGCCGAACTGCTGACCGCCCTCGACGGGATCAGCCCCGGCGAGTCGCGGATCCCGTTCTTCTCCGCGGTGGACGGCGCCACGATCAACACGGCGGGCCTCGGTCCCGCGTACTGGGTGCGCAACCTGCGGCAGGAGGTCCGCTTCGAGGCCGCCGTGCGGGCCGCGGCCGGCGCGGGGCACAGCGTTTTCGTCGAGTGCGGCGCGCACCCGGTGCTGTCCTTCGGCATCACCGAGACCGCCGACGACGCCGGCGTCGAGGTGGCCGTGGTCGCCTCCTTGCGCCGCGACGACGGGGGCCCCGGCCGGTTCGTCACGTCGCTCGCCGAGGGATTCACCGCCGGTCTGCCGGTCTCGTTCGCGCCGCTGTCCGGCGACGCCGCCACCGTCGACCTGCCCACGTACGCCTTCCAGCGCGACAGGTACTGGCTGGAGGCACCGGCCGGCGACCCGCCCGCCCGCACCACCGATCCGGCCGAGGACCGGTTCTGGCAGGCCGTGGAGGACGAGGACCTGCCGTCGCTCGCGGAGTCGCTGGACACCGGCGCCGACGACCTGCGCCGGGTGTTGCCGGCCCTGTCCACCTGGCGGCGCCGGCAGCGGGAACGCTCCCGTCTCGACTCCTGGCGGTACCACCTGACCTGGCAACCGCTGCCGGACACCGACCGGCCCACGCTGACCGGCACGTGGCTGCTCGTCACGCCGGACACCCCGGCCGCCACGGCACTCGCCGCGGACATCGACGCCGTGCTGGGCGAGCACGGCGCCGAGGCCCGCCGGGTCACCGTGGACGCCGCCACCACGACGCCGGACGCGCTGGCCGCCGCGCTGGGCGAGGCGGCCGGCGACACGAGCGTCGCCGGTGTGCTGTCGCTGCTGCCGCTCGACACCCGCGACCACCCCGGCTTCCCGGCGCTCACCGTGGGTACCGTCGCCACGCTCGCGCTGGTCCGCCGGGTCGCCGAACACGCGCCCTCGGCCCACCTGTGGACCATCACCCGGGGTGCGGTCGCGGTCTCCGCCACCGACCCGCTCGACGAGCCCGACCAGGCACACACCTGGGGCGTGGGCCGGGTCGCCGCGCTCGAGTACCCGGAGCGTTGGGGCGGGCTCGCCGACCTCCCGCAAGCACCCGACGGCACCGCTCTGCGCCGGCTCGTCGCGACGCTCGCCGCCACCGACGGCGAGGACCAGATCGCGATCCGCGGCACCGGCCGGCTCGCCGCCCGGCTCGCCCGCGCCACCCGCCCGACCGGGCCCGCCGACGTGTGGCAGCCGCACGGCACCGTGCTGGTCACCGGCGGCACCGGCGCGCTCGGCGCGCACGTGGCGCGCTGGCTGGCCCGCTCCGGCGCCGCGCACCTGGTGCTGACCAGCCGGCGGGGCGCGGACGCGCCCGGCGCCACCGAACTGCGCGACGAGCTGACCGCCCTGGGCGCCGAGGTGACCCTGGCGGCCTGCGACGTCGCCGACCGGGACGCGCTGGCCGCGCTGCTGCGGTCGCTGCCGGCGGCGCACCCGCTGACCGCCGTGTTCCACGCGGCCGGCATCACCGACGACGCCATCCTGGACACCCTCACCCCGGACCGCGCGCAGACCGTCGCGGCCGCCAAGTCGTTGTCCGCCCGGCACCTGCACGAGCTGACCGCCGATCTCGGACTGGACGCGTTCGTCACGTTCTCGTCGTTCGCCAGCGTCTTCCCCAACATCGGGCAGGCCAACTACGCCGCCGCCAACGCCTACCTGGACGCCCTCGCGCAGCACCGCCGCCGGGCCGGGCTGCCGGCCACCTCGGTGATGTGGGGTTCGTGGGGCGGCGGCGGGCTGGCCGACGGCGCCATCGGCGAACGGCTGCGCGCCGCGGGTGTCCCTCCGATGGACCCGGAGGCGGCGGTCGCCGCGCTCGCCGACGCGCTGGCCGGCGACGAGACCGTGCTCGCCGTCGTCGACATCGACTGGGCAAAGGTCGCGCCGGACGCCGCGTCGGTGCGGCCCTACCCGTTGCTCACCGGCATCCCGGAGGCCGCGCGCGCCATCTCGGCCGCCACCGCGGGGCAGCCGGAGACCGACGGCGACGGCTCCGCGCTGACCCGCCGGCTGGCCGCGCTCAGCCCGGCGGACCGCGACCGTGAGCTGCTGACGCTGGTCCGGGAACAGTCCGCGGCGGCGCTCGGCCACCGCAACGCCGACACGATCCCGGCCGGCCGCCCGTTCAAGGACCTGGGCGTCGACTCGCTCATCGCGGTCAACCTGCGCAACGGCGTCAACGTCGCCACCGGGCTCAAACTGCCCGCGACACTCGTCTTCGACCACCCGACCCCGCAGGCGCTGGCCCGGCACCTCGCCGAGCGACTGTTCACCGGCGAGAGGGCGGAGCCGGTACCGGCGGCGCTGGCCACCGCCGCCGCGGACACCGAGCCGATCGCCATCGTCGGCATGGCCTGCCGGCTGCCCGGCGGCATCACGTCGCCGGAGGAGCTGTGGGACCTGGTGGCGAACGGGCGGGACGCGATCACGCCGTTCCCGGACAACCGCGGCTGGGACATCGACCGGCTCTACCACCCCGACCCCGACGTGCCCGGCACCACGTACGTGCGGGAGGGCGGTTTCCTGCACGACGCCGCCGACTTCGACGCCGCGTTCTTCGGCATCTCGCCGCGTGAGGCCCTGGCGATGGACCCGCAGCAACGGCTGCTGCTGGAGACGTCGTGGGAGGCCGTCGAGCGGGCCGGCCTCGACCCGGAAACGCTTGCCGGCACGCCCACCGGCGTGTTCATCGGCGCCGGGCACCGCGGTTACGTCAACAGCCTGGAACAGCTGCCCGAGGGCGCCGAGGGCTACGTGATGACCGGCAACGCGTCGAGCGTCGTCTCCGGCCGCATCTCCTACACGTTCGGCTTCGAGGGCCCGGCCGTCACCGTCGACACGGCCTGCTCGTCGTCGCTCGTCGCGCTGCACCTGGCCGGCCAGGCCCTGCGCCAGGGCGAGTGCACGCTCGCGCTTGTCGGCGGGGTCGCGGTGATGCCGAACGCCGAGGTGTTCGTCGAGTTCAGCCGCCAGCGCGGGCTGTCCGCGGACGGCCGGTGCAAGGCGTTCGCGGCCGCCGCGGACGGCACCGGCTGGGCCGAGGGTGCCGGCGTTCTGGTGGTCGAGCGGCTGTCCGACGCGCGCCGCCACGGGCACCGGGTGCTCGGGCTGGTCCGCGGCACCGCGGTCAACCAGGACGGCGCGTCCAACGGGCTGACCGCGCCCAACGGCCCGTCGCAGCAGCGGGTGATCCGCCAGGCGCTCGCCGGCGCCCGGCTGTCCCCGGCGGATGTCGACGCCGTCGAGGCGCACGGGACCGGCACCCGGCTCGGCGACCCGATCGAGGCCCAGGCGCTGCTGGCCACGTACGGGCAGGATCGCGACCCGGCCCGCCCGCTGCTGCTCGGCTCGCTGAAGTCGAACATCGGGCACACCCAGGCGGCGGCCGGCGTGGCCTCGGTGATCAAGATGGTCATGGCGATGCGCGCCGGTGTCCTGCCGAAGACCCTGCACGTGGACAGCCCCACTCCCGAGGTCGACTGGGAGGCCGGCGCGGTCACCGTGCTCACCGACTCGACGCCCTGGCCGGACACCGACCGGCCGCGCCGGTGCGCGGTCTCGTCGTTCGGCGTCAGCGGCACCAACAGCCACATCGTCCTGGAGGCGGCGCCGGCCGAGCAGCCGGTCCCGCCGTCCCCGGAGCCGCCGGTGGTGGCGTGGCCGGTGTCGGCGCGCTCCGCCGGGGCGCTCGCCGGCCAGCTGAGCCGGTTGCGGGAGTTCGTGGCGACGGCCGGGCTGCCGAGTGTGGACGTGGGCCGGTCGCTGGCGGCGACGCGGCAGGCGTTCGCCCATCGCACGGTGCTGATCGCGCCGGATCGCGGTGAGGTGTCCGGTGTGGTGCCGGAGACCGGCCCGGACGGGGTGGGTTTCCTGTTCGCGGGCCAGGGTGCGCAGCGGCTCGGGATGGGACGCGACCTGGCGTCGTCGTTCCCGGTGTTCCGGCAGGCGTGGGACGAGGTCTGCGCCGCGGTGGACGCGGTACTGGGCCGGTCGTTGACCGAGGTGGTGTGGGGCGAGGACGCGGATCTGCTGGCCGAGACCCGCTTCGCGCAGCCCGCGCTGTTCGTGTTCGAGGTGGCGTTGTTCCGGCTGCTGGAGTCGTGGCGGGTGCGCCCCTCGGTGCTGGCCGGCCACTCGGTGGGCGAGGTCGCCGCCGCCTGTGTCTCGGGTGTGCTGTCGACCGCCGACGCGGCCCGGCTGATCGTGGAACGTGGCCGGTTGATGCAGGCCCTGCCGCCGGGTGGGGTGATGCTGGCGGTGGCGGTGCCGGAGACCGAGGTCGCCCGTTTCGCGGGCGTGTCGGTGGCGGCGGTCAACGGCCCGTCGTCGGTGGTGCTCTCCGGCGACGCGGGCGTGCTCGCGGACGTCGAGGAAACCCTCACAAGCGAGGGGGTACGCGTCCGCCGCCTCCGGGTGTCGCACGCCTTCCACTCGGCGCTGATGGAGCCGATGCTCGACGACTTCCGCGAGGTCGTGTCGGGGCTGAGCTTCGGCACGCCCAGCATTCCGGCCGTGTCCACGGTGACCGGTGCGGTGGTGGACGGTGAGTGGTCGGATCCGGAGTACTGGGTGTCGCACGTGCGGCAGACGGTCCGGTTCGCGGATGCCGTCCGGGCGCTGCCGCCGCTGCGTACGGTGCTGGAGATCGGCCCGGACGCGACCCTGACCGGCCTGGCCGGGCAGTCCGACGTGGACGCCATCGCGTTGTGCCGCAAGGACCGGGCGGAGGACGTGTCGGTCGTGGAGGGCGTCGGCCGGGCCTGGACCGTGGGGATTGTGGTCGACTGGGCGGCGATGAACCAGGGCGGCCGGCTGGTCGAGCTGCCCACCTACGCGTTCCAGCGGGAGCGCTACTGGCTGCCGAAGGCGACAGCCGCCGATCCGGCCGCGCTCGGCCTGGGCGCGGCCGGGCACCCGCTGCTGGGCGCGGCGGTGTCGATGGCCGACGGTGGTGGTGTCGTGCTGACCGGCCGGGTGAGCCGGTCCGCGCAGTCGTGGCTGGCCGAGCACGAGATCGGCGGGCGCGTGCTGGTGCCGGGCACCGCGTTGGTGGAGATGGCGATCCGGGCCGGCGACGAGGCCGGGTACGACCAGCTGGACGAGCTGACCCTGCGGGAGCCGATGCTGGTGCCCGACGGCGGGGCGTTGCAGGTGCAGGTGGTGGTGGACGGGGCCGGTCAGGTTCGGGTCCACTCGCGCCCGGACGCCACCGGCGACCGGCCGTGGACCCTGCACGCCACCGGCACGCTCACCGAGGCCGGCGCACTCACCGCCGCCGGCGGGGCGCCCACGGCGGCGGCAGCCTGGCCGCCGGCCGGCGCGGAACCCGTCGACCTCACCGGCTTCTACGAGCGGCTGCACGCCGCGGGCTCGGCCTACGGCCCGGCGTTCCGGGGCATGCGCGCCGCCTGGCGATCCGGCGACGACGTGTGGGCCGAGGTCACCGCACCGGCCGACCTCGACGTCACCGGCTACGGCATCCACCCCGCGGTCCTCGACGCCGCCCTGCACCCGGTCGCCCTGGCCGGCGCCACGGGCGCTGGCGCGAGGCCGATGGTCCCGTTCTCCTTCGAGGGTGTGCACCTGCACGCCACCGGCGCCCGGACCCTGCGGGTACACCTCACCGCGGGCGCCGGCGACACGCTCACCGTGACCGCCACCGACCCGGCCGGCGCTCCGGTGGCGACCATCGCCACGCTGACCCTCCGCCCGATCGCCGACCCGGCCACCGCGCCCGTCGCCAACCTCTACCGGATCCGGTGGACGCCCGTCGGCCGCACTGGCGAGGCGCCGGCCGGCGTCGCGGTCCTGGACGGCGACGATCCGGCCGCACTGGGTACGCCGATCCCGCAGTTGGTCGTCAGCTACGTGGACCCGGACGGCGCGGCCCGGGACGCGGTGCACCGCACGCTCGCCCTGCTCCAGCGGTGGCTGGCCGACGAACGTGCCGCCGACGCCACCCTCGCCGTGGTGACCCGTGCCGGGCTGCTCTCCCACGCCGCCGCCGCCGGCCTGGTCCGCAGCGCGCAGACCGAGAACCCCGGACGGTTCCTGCTCGTCGACGCCGACGAGGACCGGCCCGCCCCGGACCGGATCGCCGCGGCGTCCGCGACAGGTGAATCCGAGATCCGCCTGCGCGGCGACGAGTTCCACGGTCCCCGGCTCACCCCCGCCGCCGGGCCGGACACCCTGCCCGTGCCGGACGCCGCCGACTGGCGGCTCGCCGTCCGCGGCGGCACCGGAGCCCTCACCGACCTGACGCTCGCACCCCGCGAGGAGGCTCCGGACGCCGGCCTGCGGGACGACGAGGTCCGGGTCGCGGTCCGCGCGGCCGGGGTGAACTTCCGAGACGTGCTCATCGCGCTCGGCATGTACCCCGGCGACGCCCCGCCCGCGCTCGGCAACGAGGCCGCAGGTGTGGTCACC
The DNA here is from genome assembly GCF_040648275.1 of Micromonospora sp. NPDC049171. Taxonomy (NCBI): domain Bacteria; kingdom Bacillati; phylum Actinomycetota; class Actinomycetes; order Micromonosporales; family Micromonosporaceae; genus Micromonospora; species Micromonospora sp. NPDC049171. The sequence continues at coordinate 159,393 of NZ_JBEZDJ010000003.1, read as the reverse complement.
GCCGTCGGCCCCGGCGTCACCGACCTGGTACCCGGGGACCGCGTTCTCGGCCTCATGCCGGACTCCATCGGCCCGATCGCCCGTACCGAACGCAGCTTCGTCACTCCGCTGCCCGCCGGCTGGTCGTTCGAGACTGGCGCGTCGGTGGGTGTGGTGTTCGCGACGGCGTGGATGGGTCTGGTGGACATCGCCGGCGTCGGCCCCGGCGATCGGGTGCTGGTGCACGCGGGCGCCGGTGGTGTGGGCATGGCGGCGGTGCAGGTGGCCCGCTCGCTGGGTGCCGAGGTGTACGCGACCGCGAGCCCCGGTAAGTGGGAGGTGTTGCGGGGTCTGGGCCTGGACGAGGAGCACATCGGGTCGTCGCGGTCGGTGGAGTTCCGGGACCGGTTCCTGGTGGCGACCGGCGGCCGTGGGATGGACGTGGTGCTGAACTCGCTGGCGGGTGAGTTCGTGGACGCGTCGCTGGACCTGTTGCCGCGTGGGGGCCGGTTCGTGGAGATGGGCAAGTCCGACATCCGGGACGCGGAGACGGTCGCGGCGGCCCGCCCGGGGGTGCGATACCGGGCGTTCGACCTCATCGAGGCCGGCCCGCGGCGGATCGGCGAGATTCTGCGGCAGGTCGTCGAGCAGTTGACCGCGGACACGTTGCGGCCGCTGCCGGTGACCTCGTGGGACGTACGGCGGGCGCCGGAGGCGTTCCGGTTCATCTCCCAGGCCCGGCACGTGGGCAAGGTGGTGCTGACCGTGCCGTCGGCCTGGGACCCGGCCGGCACGGTGTTGATCACCGGCGGCACCGGGACCCTGGGCGCCGCGCTGGCCCGGCACCTGGTGACCACGCGGGGGATGCGCAACCTGCTCCTGGCCGGCCGGCGGGGCCTGCGGGCGCCGGGTGCCGCGGACCTCAGGGCCGAGCTGGAGGCCGCCGGCGCCGAGGTGACGGTGGCCGCCTGCGACGTGAGCGACCGCGACCAGGTCAAGCAGTTGCTGGCCGGTCGCCGGGTGACGGCCGTGGTGCACGCGGCGGGAGTGACCGACGACGCGGTGCTCGGATCGTTGACGCCGGAGCAGGTGGACCGGGTGCTGCGGGCCAAGGTGGACGCGGCGTGGCACCTGCACGAGCTGACCGCCGGGCACGACCTCGCCGACTTCGTCATGTACTCCTCGATCGGCGGAGTGTTCGGCGGGGCGGGGCAGGGCAACTACGCCGCGGCGAACTCCTACCTGGACGCGCTCGCCGCCCACCGGCACGAGCAGGGATTGCCGGCCACGTCGCTGGCCTGGGGACTCTGGGCCGAGGAGAGCGGCATGACCGCCCGGCTGGGCAGCAGTGACCGGGTACGCGCCGACCGGTCCGGTGTCCGTCCGATGCCCACCGCCCAGGGCCTGGCGCTGTTCGACGCGGCCCTGCGTCTCGGTGAACCGCTCGCCGTACCCGTCGACCTCGACCTGGCGTCGCTGCAGGCCCGCGCCCGGGACGTCACAAGCGTCCCCGGCCTGTTCCGGTCCCTGATCCGGGTCTCCGCCCGGCGGACCGCCGGGGCCGCGGGCGCGACGGACGCGCAGGAGTTGCAGCGGCGGCTCGCGGCGGCCTCTGGCGACGAACGACGCCGCCTCGTGCTCGAACTGGTCCGCGAACAGGCCGCCGCGGTGCTCGGTTTCACCGACACCGCCGCCATCCCGGCCGGCCGGCCGTTCCGCGACGTCGGTTTCGACTCGCTGACCGGCGTCGAACTCCGCAACCGGCTCAACACCGCCACCGGCCTACGCCTGCCCGCCACCGCGGTCTTCGACCACCCCACGCCCACCGAACTCACCGATCACCTGATCACCCACCTCGACCCCGCCGACGCGGCGCCCGCCGGCATCGAGCAGTCCGAGATCGAGTTCCGGCGGGCACTCGCCGACATTCCCCTCTCCGCGTTGCGGGACGCGGGTGTGCTCGGCGCCCTGCGCAGGCTGACCGGGTTCGACGACTCCACCGCCGAGGCGGAGGCCGACGTCGCCGCCATCGCCACGATGGACGTCGCCGCACTCGTCGACATGGCGCTGAACACCAAGGACTCCTGAACCGTTTCCGAGAGCGGAGCACGCAACATGACCACATCGGCCGACCGGCTCGTCGACGCCCTCCGGGCATCGCTGACGGAGACGGAGAACCTGCGGCGGCAGAACAAGGAACTGGTCGCCGCGCTCAGCGAACCCGTCGCGATCGTCGGGATGGCGTGCCGCTACCCCGGCGGCGTCCGTACCCCCGAGGACTTGTGGCACCTGGTGACCGACGAGGTCGACGCGATGTCGTCGTTCCCGGGTGACCGCGGATGGGACCTGGACGCGCTGTCCGACCCGGAGTCCGGCAGTTACGTGCAGGAGGGCGGCTTCGTCCACAGCGCCGCCGAGTTCGACGCCGAGTTCTTCCGCATCTCGCCGCGCGAGGCGCTCGCCATGGACCCGCAGCAGCGGGTGGTCCTACAGGCCGCCTGGGAGGCGATCGAACGCGCCGGCATCGACGCCGCCTCACTCAAGGGCACCCGTACGGGGGTGTTCATCGGCGCCGGCAGCCCCGGCTACGCCACCGATCTGAAGGAGATACCGCAGGAGGTGCAGGGATACACCCTGACCGGCCTGGCCACCAGCGTGGTGTCCGGCCGCATCGCGTACACCCTGGGCCTGGAGGGACCGGCGGTCACCGTCGACACCGCCTGCTCCTCCTCACTCGTCGCCCTGCACCTCGCCGTGCAGTCTCTGCGGCAGGGTGAGTGCGGCCTGGCACTGGCCGGCGGTGTCACCATCATGTCCAGCCCCGGCGTGTTCCAGGAGTTCAGCCGGCAGCGCGGGCTCGCACCGGACGGGCGGTGCAAGGCGTTCGCCGCTGCGGCCGACGGGACGGGCTGGGCCGAGGGCGTGGGTGTGCTGCTGATCGAGCGTCTCTCGGACGCCCGCCGCAACGGGCACCGGGTTCTCGCGGTGGTACGCGGCTCCGCGGTCAACCAGGACGGCGCGTCCAACGGCCTGACCGCCCCCAACGGGCCGTCGCAGCAACGCGTCATCCGGCAGGCCTTGGACAACGCCCGCCTCACCACCGACCAGATCGACCTGCTGGAGGCGCACGGCACCGGCACGACGCTGGGTGACCCGATCGAGGCGCAGGCGCTGCTGGCCACGTACGGGCAGGGCCGCGCGACCGGCCGTCCGCTCTGGCTGGGCTCGCTGAAGTCGAACATCGGCCACGCGCAGGCGGCGTCCGGTGTCGGCGGCGTCGTCAAGCTCGTGATGGCGCTGCAACACGGTGTGCTGCCGAAGACCCTGCACGTCGACGAACCGACCCCGCACGTCGACTGGGAGTCCGGCGCGGTGTCCCTGCTCACCGAGGCCCGGCCCTGGCCGGAGACCGGCGAGCCCCGCCGTGGCGCGGTGTCGTCGTTCGGCGTCAGCGGCACCAACGCGCACGTCATCATCGAGCAGGCGGAGCCAGCCCCGGCGGTGCCCACCGAACCGCCGCCAACCGGCGCCCCGGTCCCGTGGGTCCTCACCGCGCGCGACGGCGACAGCCTGATCCGCGTCGCCCAGCAGACCCGCGCGTTCCTGGAGACCCGGCCTCACCTGGGCATCCGTGAGATCGGCGGTGCCCTCGCCGGCAGCCGGGCCGCCCTGGAGCACCGCGCGGTGGTGGTCGGGGCGGACCGCGCCGAACTGCTCGTCGGCCTGGACGCGGTGGCGGCCGGCACACCTGCGGTGTCCGGCGTGGCCGAGTCGGCGTCGGCGTCGCGTCCGGTGTTCGTGTTCCCGGGTCAGGGTGCGCAGTGGGCCGGGATGGGTGTGGAGTTGGCGGAGGCGTTTCCGGTGTTCGCGGATGCGTTGGCGGAGTGTGCGGAGGTGTTGCGGCCGGTGGTGGGTTGGGATCTGCTGGCCGAGTTGTCGGGTGATCTGTCGCGGGTGGAGGTGGTGCAGCCGGCGTCGTGGGTGGTGATGGTGTCGCTTGCCCGGTTGTGGGAGTCGTTCGGGGTGACACCGGCGGCGGTGGTCGGTCACTCGCAGGGGGAGATCGCGGCGGCGGTGGTCGCGGGTGCGTTGTCGCTCGCCGACGGTGCGCGGGTGGTCGGCCTGCGGAGCAGGGTGATCGCGTCACGGTTGGCCGGTAAGGGTGCGATGGCGGCGGTGGCCCTGCCGGTGGGTGAGGTGCGGGCCGCGTTGACCGGTGGGGTGGCGGTGGCGGCGGTGAACGCGGAGTCGTCGGTGGTGATCTCGGGGGACCCGGGGGAGGTCGATGCGCTGGTCTCGGCGTGGGATGCCGCTGGGGTGCGGGTGCGTCGGGTGGCGGTGGATTACGCGTCGCATTCTGCGCAGGTGGAGGTGCTGCGTGCGGATCTGTTCGAGGCGTTGGGTGGGATTGAGCCGCGGGGGTCGCGGGTGCCGTTCTATTCGACGGTGACCGGGGGTGTGCTCGACACGGCGGTGATGGATGCCGGGTACTGGTATCGGAATCTGCGCCAGACTGTGGAGTTCGCCGCGACGGTGGAGGTGTTGCGGGCCGACGGGTTCGACACCTTCATCGAGTGCAGCTCACACCCGGTGTTGACCCTCGGTATTCCGGAGGCGGTCGGCTCGTTGCGCCGCGACGACGGCGGGGCCCGCCGCTTCGTGACCAGCCTGGCTGAGGCGTACGTCGCCGGGGTGCCCGTCGTCCTCACCGGCCTGGTCGGTGACGGCCCGGCCGTCGACCTGCCCACCTACCCCTTCCAGCGCAGCCGGTACTGGCTGCACGCCGACCCGGCGCAGACCCCGACCCGCACCGACGCCGACGAGGTGGAGGCACGGTTCTGGGAGGCCGTGGAACGGGAGGACCTGGAGTCGCTGGCCGGCTCGCTGCGCACCGACCAGGACGACCTCGAACGGGTGCTGCCGGCCCTGTCCGGCTGGCGCCGCCGCCACCGCGAGCACAGCACGATCGACTCCTGGCGCTACAAGACCGCCTGGCGGCCGGTCGCCGAGTCCGGCACGCCGGTGCTGTCCGGCACCTGGCTGCTCGCCGTGGCGGAGTCGCTCACCGACGCGCCCTGGCACGACGCCGCCGAGACCGCACTCCGCGCGCACGGCGCCCGCGTCGTTCGCCTGCCCCTCGACGCCGGCGCCGGTCGCGACTACTACACCGCCGTGCTGCGCGCCACGCTCGCCGCCACGCCCGACGTGACAGGCGTGCTGTCCCTCCTGCCCCTCGACGACCGGCCGCACCCCGAGCACCCGGCCACCGTGCGCGGGCTCACCGGCACGCTCGCCATGGCGCAGGCACTCGGGGACGTGGACATCGACGCGCCGTTCTGGTGCGCCACCCGTGGCGCCGTGTCGGTCGGCGCCTCCGACCCGCTCACCGCCGCCGCGCAGGCCACGGTCTGGGGCCTCGGCCGGGTGGTCGCCGAGGAGAGCCCGCACCGCTGGGGCGGCCTCGTCGACCTGCCCGCCGTCGCCGACAGCCGGGCGGGCGCCCGGCTGGCCGCCGTCCTCGCCGGGCTCGACGACGAGGACCAGGTGGCGATCCGCCGGTCCGGCGTCTACGCCAACCGCCTGATCCGTGCCGACTGGGGCGATGGCCGGCCCCGCCGGGACTGGCGGCCGGACGGCACCGTGCTGGTCACCGGCGGCACCGGCGCGCTCGGCGGGCACGTCGCCCGGTGGCTGGCCGCCTGCGGCGCCCCGCACCTGCTGCTGCTCAGCAGCCGCGGCCCGGACGCGCCGGGCGCCGACGACCTGCGCCGCGAACTCACCGAGCTGGGCGCACGGGTCACCATCAGCGCCTGCGACGTCGCCGACCGCGCCGCGCTCGCCGCCGTCCTGGCCGACGTGCCGGCCGAGTACCCGCTGCGCGCCGTCGTGCACACCGCGGCTGTACTGGACGACGGCGTCCTCGACGCGCTCACCCCCGGCCAGCTCGACCGGGTGCTGCGGGTCAAGGCCCTCGGCGCCGTGCACCTGGACGAACTGACCCGTGACCTCGACCTCACCGCCTTCGTGCTGTTCTCGTCGTTCGCCGGCACCTTCGGCGTCGCCGGGCAGGGCAACTACGCGCCCGGCAACGCCTTCCTCGACGCGCTGGCCCGCGCCCGCCGCGCCGGCGGACGGCCCGCCACCTCCATCGCCTGGGGGCACTGGTCCGGCGGCGGCATCGCGTCCGGCGCCGCCGAGGCCCAGCTACGCCGCCGCGGCGGTTCCGAGATCGACCCGCCCACCGCGCTGCGGGCCCTCGGCGAGGTGCTCGACCACGACGAGACGGTGGTGGCACTGGCCCTGATCGAGTGGGAGCGGATCGCCGCCGGCGCCCGTGAGCTCGCCAGCCGGCCGCGTCCGTTCCTGCGCGAGCTGACCGACGTCCGGCGGCTGCTCGCCGGCGAGGGCGCCGCGACCGGGCCGACCCCGGCCGCCGGCGGCACCCCGCTGGCCGACCGGCTCGCCGCGCTGCCCGAGGCCGAACGGGACCGGGCCGTGCTGGACCTGGTACGCGGCCAGGTCGCCGCCGTGCTCGGTCACGGCTCGCCGGACGCGGTGCACGGCGGCCGCCCGTTCCGGGAGCTCGGCTTCGACTCGCTCACCTCGGTCGAGCTGCGGAACCGGCTGAGCACCGTCACCGGCCTGAAACTGCCGGCCACCGTCGTCTTCGACCACCCGACGCCCGACGCGCTGGCCCGCCATCTCCGGGCGATCGCGACCGGCGGAAACGAGCCGGCCGGCGTCGCGGAACCACCGACCCCGGCGGCCGCGAACGGCGACGACCCGGTCGTCATCGTCGGCATGAGCTGCCGGCTGCCCGGCGGCGCCGACACCCCCGACGACCTGTGGCAGCTCATCGCCGACGAACGCGACGCGGTCGGCGGCCTACCGACCGACCGCGGCTGGGACGTCGAGACGCTCGTCGCCGCCGGCGTCGACGTGCCAGGCATGCGTTTCGTCCGGCAGGGCGGCTTCCTGCGCGACGCCGCGTCGTTCGACGCCGGGTTCTTCGGCATCCCCGACCACGAGGCGCTCGCCATGGACCCGCAGCACCGGCTGCTGCTGGAGATGTCCTGGGAGGCGATCGAACGCGCGGGCATCGCACCCCGCACCCTGAGCGGTGAGTCCGTCGGTGTGTTCGTCGGCACCTTCTCCCAGGGCTACTGGACCGGCATGCAGGAGGTGCCCGAGGAGACCCGGCCGCACCTCAGCGGCGGCATCTCCCCGGCGCTCGCCGCCGGACGGATCGCCTACGCGCTCGGCCTGGAGGGCCCGGTGCTGACCCTCGACACCGGCTGCTCGTCCTCCGCCGTCGCGCTGCACCTGGCCGTGCAGGCGGTCCGGGCCGGCGAGTGCGACCTGGCGCTCGCCGGCGGCGCGTCCGTGCTGGCGAACCCCGCCGTCTCACCCGACATGGGGGTCGGCGCCGCCGGCGACGGGCGCTGCAAGTCCTACTCCGAGGCCGCCGACGGCACCGGATGGGGCGAAGGCGCCGGCGTGCTTGTCGTCGAACGACTCTCCGTGGCCCGCCGCGCCGGCCACCCGGTCCTCGCGGTGATCCGCGGCACCGCCGTCAACCACAACGGCGGCGGCAATGGCCTGGGCGCGCCCAACGGCCCGTCGCAACGCCGCGTCATCCGCCAGGCCCTGACGAACGCCGGTCTCACGCCCGCCGACGTCGACGTCGTCGAGGGACACGGCACCGGCACCCCGCTCGGCGACCCGATCGAGGCCGAGGCCCTGATGGCGGTCTACGGCGCCGGCCGTGACCCCAGCCGGCCGCTCTGGCTCGGCACCGTCAAGTCGAACCTCGGACACCCGCAGGCCGCGTCCGGCGTGGTCGGGGTGATCAAAACCGTGCAGTCCATGCGGTACGGCATCCTGCCGCGATCGCTGCACTCCGACGAGCCGAGCGGTTACGTCGACTGGACCGCCGGCGGCGTCCGGCTGCTGACCAAGACGGTGCCCTGGCCGGCGACCGGCCGCCCACGTCGGGCCGGCGTCTCGTCGTTCGGCGCCAGCGGCACGAAGGTCCACGTCATCCTGGAACAGGGTGACAGCACGGAGCAGGTCGACCGTCCGGAGCGGACGGTCACGAACCCGCCCCAGGTGGTCCCGGTCGTGCTGTCCGCGCGCGACGGTGTCGCGCTGCGCGCCCAGGCCGCCCGGCTGCACGGCCATCTCGCCGCACGGCCGGCTCTGGCCGTGGCGGACGTTGCCTGGACCCAGGCCGTGGGCCGCTCGGTGCACCCGCACCGGACCGTGCTGCTCGCCACCGGGCGTGCCGGGCTGCTCGACGGCCTCGCCGCCGTCGCGGCCGGCCACCCGGACACGACAGCGGTGTCCGGTGAGGCACCCCCTAACGAGCCGGCGGTGACCTGCGTGTTCCCCGGGGAACCGGTCGACGCGGCAGCGGTCCGGCGGCTGCATGCCATGTACCGTCCCTTCGCGGACGCGGTCGACGTCGTCGCCGCGCACCTCGATCCGGTCCTCGACCGGCCGTTGCTCGACGTGCTCCTCGACGCCGGCGAGCAGCCACCCGCCCCCGGTTCGATGCTGGCCCACGCGGCTTCCCTGGCCGTCGAGTACGCGCAGTTCACGCTGCTGCGGTACGTGGGTGTGCCGGTCACCGCGGTCACCGGGCGTGGGCCCGGCGCGGTCGCCGCGGCCCTCGCCGCCGAGGCCATCGGACCCCAGGACGCGGCGCGACTCCTGACCGCGCTCGCCGAGGGACGGCCGGCCCCGGCCGACGGCTGGCGGACGCCGGTGTTGCAGGTGCTGTCGCCCACCGGGCCCGACGACCTGGCCGACGCGTGGGACGCGGACACCGTGACCGTCGCCGAGGACGGCGTCACCGTCCGGGCCGGCGTACCGGACGACGGCGTACTGCGCACGCTCGCCGCTCTGCACGTCGCCGGGGCGCCGGTCGACTGGGCCCGGGTGCTCGGCACCGCCGCCGGCCGGCTGGTCGACCTGCCCACATACCCCTTCCAGCGGGAACGCTACTGGCTGCGTACCCCACTGGACGGGCTCCTCAGCGGCGCCGCTGCCGAGTGAACCGCTCCGCCACCTTCGGGAAGGACGTCATGTCGCACAGTCTCCGTACCAGCCGATGGATTCAGAAGCTGGGCACGCAGCACGGCGACCGGCCGCGTCTGCTGTGCCTGCCGCACGCGGGCGGGTCCGGCTCGTTCTACCACCCGCTCAGCGTCCACCTCGGTGCCACCGTCGACGTGTTCGCCGTGCAGTACCCCGGCCGCCAGGAGCGGCGCATCGAACCGCCGCTGGTCACGATCGACGAGTTGGCCGAACGGATCCACGCCGAACTCACCACCTGGACGGACCGGCCGCTTGTGCTGTTCGGGCACAGCATGGGAGCGGTGATCGGGTATGAGGTCGGCCGCCTGTTGCAGCGCGACGGCATCCCGCCGGCCGGCCTCATCGTGTCCGGCCGGCGGGCTCCCTCGGTGCACGTCGAGGAGAGTCTGCACCGCCGCGGCGACCAGGCGCTCATCGCGGAGGTGCGGCAGCTCAGCGGTACCGCCGCCGCCCTGCTCGACGACGCGGAGCTGCTGGAGATGATCCTGCCGGCGCTGCGCGCCGACTACCGGGCCATCGAGACCTACCGGCACCGGCCGGGCCGCGAACTCGACTGCCCGGTCACCGCGCTGGTCGGCGAGGACGACCACCGGGCCTCGGTCGACCACGTCCGGGCCTGGCAGGGGCACACCACCGGCGCGTTCGACCTGCGCACGTTCCCCGGGGGCCACTTCTATCTGAACAACCGCTGGCCCGACGTCGCGGCCGCGATCCGCGGCGCCGTCACGTCGTTCACCGCACCGGTCCTTCCGTGACCGGGCACCCCGCTCGCCGCCGCGGCACGCGCCCAGACTGAATCCGACAAGAGACCGGACCGGCGGGCGCCGTCGCGGGCGGCGGGCCCGTGGTGCCGGGGGGGGGGGGGGGGGGGTTTGGGGCCGGGGGCGCGGGGGGGCGCCCGGGCCCCCGAGGGCCC